>CAYMUZ010000074.1:0-4731 GCA_964393875.1 uncultured bacterium
TAGACACGTTAGAAAAATTCGACGAAGATGCAGGCCAAAAGCCCCCGGCCCTTCGGGAGAGCCCCTTTTTGCGGCAATTTCTTCGTTGCTCGTCCTCAGCGTGTCTTTAGACACGCTGTCGTCCTTGCGCCTCGAACTTACCACAAACCGAACCCTCCAAATAGCTCTGTGACTGTTTTACAGAGCCTAGAACCCTCGACTCAGACTGAATTCAAAACGTCCGTTACGGTTTTTTGTATCTCGATTCATAATGGGCAGTCCATAGTAGAAAACCACCGGCCCCAAAGGCGTTTTAATCTTGATCCCCGGACCGGTACTCACGGCAAAATCTCCAAAATTCAAATGAAAAAAATCGGGATTGACGTGTCCGGCATCCACAAACACAGCCCCTTTCACAATGTCAATCTTGGGAATAGCGAAAGTATACTCGAGATTCGTCACGGCCAGCGTTTCACCACCGATGGCATTCCCGGCCTCCAACGGACCCACACGGCGATAGCCATATCCGCGCACCGTCCCCAGCCCGCCGGCGTACAGACGATCGAAAACGGGGACCTCGCTTGAACTGCCAAATTCATTCGCGACGCCCAGTTTCAGCTTATATTCAAACAAGTGTTTTTTAGAGATATTCCAGTATTTAGTCACACTGGTTTGGGCAATGTAATAGTCTTGACTCCCCCCTAGAAAAGAGCCGACGAGTTCCGTGCTCAGGGTGTATAAAAGCCCTTTGGTGGGGTTAAAGATATTATCGCGCGTATCATACGACCCAAACCATTTTAGCCGTGACAACCAATTGGTCCCTTCAAAATTCTTAACAGTCGTCGGAGCGTCACTGGAAATACTACTCAGCTTCACATTTTCAAGCGTATACCCGAGACCCAGCCGTACACTATCCGTGAATAGCTTCGAAAAAGTGGTCGAAGCACCTCTGCGTTCCTCTGTAAAATCAACATTATCATCATTGCGGCGCGTGTCATAAGCATCCATCCCAAGCGAGATCGGCTTGTTAAAGATGTACGGATTGACAAAACTTAAGTTGTAATCCTGGCTGATGCTCCCCACGCGAGCACGAAGCGACAATGTCTGACCTCCCCCCGTAAAGCGAGGCCAATTGAGATAGTCAAAATTTTTCTGAGAGATCTCCGCGAAACCAATGAAACGATCAATGGAGCTCACACCCCCGCCAAAAGATAATTCACCCGTGCGTTTTTCTTTGACGCGAAAAATGACATTGCGCCTGCTCGGCTCCGAACCAGGCTCTGTGTCAAATGTTACTTCTTCAAAAAAGCCGAGATTGTTCAGACGTTCCTTGGACTTTTCGATCTTAGCGCCGTCAAATCGTTCTCCGGGCCGAATTCGTAATTCTCTGCGGATGACAATGTCGCGTGTTTTTGTATTGCCGCGCACAATCACCTTTTCGACAAAAACAATGTCGCCTTCCTCGATATCGTAGGTAATATCCACCTTGCCCGTCTCACGATTTAAACGGACGTCCGGCACAATACGTGCGTCCATATACCCACGTTCGTAGTAATAATTCCGAATCTTCTCAAGATCTTTATAGAGGTAATACTGTGAATAGGTCAGCCCGGGCAGCATATCCAGCTGCTGCCAAATTTCACTCTCCGGAAAAAGGCGGTTGCCTTTGAACCGGATATCCCCCGCCACGTAATGCTGTCCCTCTTCCACTTTGATCGTGATATAGGTCTTCTTGATGGCTTTATCGTAATCCAGCGCATGAGAGACCTTGACGTCAAGGTACCCCTCCTGCTGGTAGTAAAGGCGCACGCGTTCAAGGTCCTCCTCAAACACCGCTTCTTTAAAAACACCGGAGGTGTACCACAAATCTTTTTTTGTTTTGATGAGCTTACGCACTTTTTTAAGAGGCAGTGATTTAATTCCGTCAAACCGAATGTCCTTAATTTTGTATTTTTCTCCTTCGACGATGCGAATATAGACCGTGGCCTCTTTAGTGGCGCGGCTCACTTCCACTTCAGATTCCACAGTCACAAACTGGAAACCCTTATCACGATAAAGTTTCTGGACTTTCTCCACGCCTTCCTTGACCAGCCGCTGATCAAGAATCTGACCTTCTAAAACACCTATTTCCTTGCGCAATTTATCTTCCTTGAACGCAGAGAACTCCCCGATCACAATCTGGCGGATCACCGGTTTTTCCTGAACCTGCACAATGATCTTATAGCCGCTCGTCTGCTCCTCAACTTCAACACGGATGTCCTGAAAAAAACCGGTCGCATAGAGCCGCTTCAGGTCATCGTTAACCGTTTCCTGGTTCAGCGGTTCTCCGCGCCGCAGCTTCATCTTACTCGCAATGGTATTCGTGCTAACAATCTGATTGCCGCGGATTTCCACCTCAGACACGTTCAGATTTTTACGGGGCTCCGTTTTATCGGCCGGCTTAGCGGCAGGCTCAGCCTGTGGAGCCGCTTCGGCAGCCCAGACAGCTCCCGGCACCGCCTGAAAAAGGACAAGCGCGACAATCATCCATGACTTAAATTTAAAGCGAGACGTCACGAACCCTCCGCACGGCTTAATTCCGGATTCTCAAAACGCGTCCATTCCTTCAAAAAGACAAGGTCGACAGAGCCGATCGGCCCATTACGCTGTTTTGCAATAATAACCTCAGCGCGATTTTTATTCTCTTCCGTTGGATTATAGTATTCTTCGCGAAAGAGGAAAACAACCACATCAGCGTCCTGTTCAATCGCACCCGATTCACGCAAATCAGAAAGCTGTGGACGGTTTCCGGTCCGGGATTCGACAGCCCTCGAAAGCTGGCTGATGGCAATCACCGGAACGCGCAACTCACGGGCAATCGCTTTCAGTGACCGTGAAATTTCTGAAATTTCTTGCTGGCGGCTTTCCACGCGTCCGCCGCCCTGCATCAGCTGTAAATAATCCACCACCACAAGCTGAATGTCATATTGCATTTTCAAGCGCCGCGCTTTAGCGCGAATTTCAAGCACTGACTGTCCGGGGGTATCATCAATAAAAATCGGGGACTCTGAAAGTTTTCCTGCAGCACTGGTTAATTTGGGCCAATCTTGATGAGAAAGATAGCCCGTACGAACCCGCTGCGCATCAACGCGCGCATGAGAACATAACATTCTTTGAACCAGCTGTTCTTTACTCATTTCAAGCGAAAAGAAAACAATCGGTTTTTTGAGGATGATTCCTGCGTGCTCGCATAACGCCGACACGAATGCCGATTTCCCCATCGAAGGACGCCCTGCGATAATGATCAAATCAGATGGCTGAAGACCGGCTGTCTTGATATCAAACTCATGGAATCCGCTGGCAAGTCCCGTCACATGTTCCCGCCGCTGATAGAGCCGGTCGATGGTTTCCATGCTGCCGTGAATGATGTCTTTGAGCGCTACGGCTTTCCCCTGGATCTGGTGCTCGCTCACTTCGAAGATCATTTTTTCTGCGCTATCAATCAATCCCTGAACATTGTCCCCTGCCTGGAAACATTCCTGCACGATACGCGTCGATTTGTCGATGAGGTTGCGGAGTAAGTATTTTTCTTTAACAATACGCGCGTAATGCTCGACGTGCGCGCTTGTGGGCACCTGGGAAGTCAGATAAGTCAGGTAGGTGGTGCCGCCAATCATCTCAAATGAGTTATTTTTCTTGAGCTCTTCGGAGACGGTCAAAATATCAACGGGCTGATTTTTTTCGAAAAGATGCACCAGAGCATCGAAGATACGGCGGTGATTGTCATTGTAAAAAAATTCAGGCCGAAGAACCTCGATCCCCTTCATCAGCGCCTGCTCATCGAAAAGCATTGCGCCCACCACGCCAACTTCAGCCTCACGGCTTTGCGGAGGGACTTTTTCGAGTATGTTTTCAACCGAGGGCAGCGGCATGGCTGGCTTTTTCCTATGAAACGAAGCGGCTGCGGACTTGCGAGTGAAGTTTGTCTGCCAAACTGCAGTGGCCTTAACCAGCGGCTGAAGCACACCCGCGGCGCAGAAAAACAGAAATCAGTCTTTGCGCACCACTTCCAGTTGAATACTGGTCTTTACGAGTGAAAAGACTTCAATGCCAATCGTATAGGTTCCCAAAGACCGGATGGGTTCTTTTAAGGAAACGTTTTTTTTATCAATCCCAAAGCCCTGTTCACTCAACAGGCGGCTCACATCTTCCGCTGTCACTGAACCAAATAATTTATCTTGATCGCCGCTCGCAGCTTTAAAAACAAGCTTAAGGTCTGAAAGTTTTTTTGCTAGAGTCTCTGCCTCTGCCTTTTGACGAGCGGCTCGCTTGAGGGCACGCGCTTTTTGCTCATCCACAAATTGCTTACCCGCCCAGGTCAGAGGTATTGCCACTTTTTTTGGAAAAAGAAAGTTGCGAGCAAATCCATCACGAACCTTGACCACCTCGCCCTTGCGCCCAACTTTTTCCACATCTTGTAATAAAATCAATTCCATAACGTTAAGATCTCCTTAATTCCCAGCGGAGGATCGGGCAATCGATCCCGCTGGCGGCTTATTTTTAGCTAGCAATCTGGAATGCAACAATCCCGGCATGGCGGGCCCGTTTGATCGCACGAACGAGACGCCGCTGGCACCGGGAACAATTCCCTGTGGTGCGGCGGGGGATAATCTTTCCCTTTTCAGTCAGGTAGCGCAATATCCGATCACGCTCTTTGTAGTCCACCGTCGTTTCCGCACAGAGGCGGCAAATTTTCTTACGCAAAAATCGCCC
>CAYMUZ010000075.1:0-7024 GCA_964393875.1 uncultured bacterium
GTCTGGCAAGGGGACCTTGATGACCTGGCTGATGAATGCCTTGAATAAACATTTGCCCCCGCATAAGCAGTATAAAAAAATTGGGGTCGGCGATGTCTTTCGCGCGGTGGGTGCTATGGTGAATTATGAAGCCACGCTAGCGCAGATTCGGGAATACGGCTGGATCGTGGAGGAAGGGCTAGTCCCTCCGCAAGCCTTAGATGCCATGAAGCATGGGGCCATGATCGATACGTCGGTTGTGGTAAAAGTGCTCAACAATATTCTCAACTCATCGCATTACCGGGACGCTTACGGTATTTTCTTTGATGGTTTTCCGAGGACGGTCGATCAGATGGAGATTCTAAAGCAGGGCTTGCTGCAAAGAAACGGGGAAGCGGTGCGGATTGACTCTTATTTCATTTTGGATGTCGCTGAGGAAGTGATCAAACAACGTACTACAGTGAGAGCTGATGAAGCGCTGAAACGCCATGAACAACCCAGAGACGATGACAAACCCGAAACGGTAGATAAACGGTTGAAGACCTACGAGAGAGATACGAAAATGATGGTAGATCAGAAACGCACAGACCCAGACACTTTTCAGCTTAACGGTCACATCCCGGATGTGACGGTGGAAGAATCCATTCAGCTTGTGCGGCAGGAATTCATGCATAAGCTGGAGGGAAACCTCAAGGGTATGCCCCCGCAGTATCGCCGGCATGTCCATGACCTCTGGATGTATTTTTCGCGGCTGCCCGCGCGCTCAAGGGATGCCTTCGTGCAATTATGGAAAGGGCTCTTAAACCTTCTGCAAGCCGCAAAACACCGTAAACACGCACCTGCGGGTGGTTCTGAGGGAGCTATTGCTCCTGTGCGCACGACCCCCACTCAAAAGGAACAGGCCATTCTTAAGAAACTGCATTTACGGCTCGACGGCCAGGGGCGCCTTCACCGCACCAGAAGTTGGCAGCCTTTGAAATTGAAATCAAAAATCATTTTGGTCCGCCATGGCCGGACCAAGATTAATGCCAAGCCGGCGGTGGGCGGCAATGCCGCTTTTCAAGGACAATCCGACGGACCTGACAATCAACTGGACGAGAAAGGTCTCCAACAGGCTGTTGAAGCCGCCAACCATCTCTGGTCCGACTTTGCGCAAAAAATCATGGAGAAAAAGCACATTCTTTTTCAAAGCCCGCTTGGAAGAGCCAAAGATACCGCGGCTGCGTTTGTGCGCAAAATGCAATGGATGGCCGGCATTGAAGCGAAACCCGTTACCCGTAAAGATTTAAAAGAAATCAACTTTGGAAAATGGGATAACCTGACCGATGCGGAAGTGCGGGAACAATTTGGAGAAGATGAATATCAACGGGCCATGGCTTATCGCAGTCTCAATGTCTTGTCCAAATCTGAAGGCGGGGAGAATTTTCTCGAATTTTTGGACCGTGCCTATGATGAACTGCTGGCCCTCGATGCATTGCTAGCCCGCGAAAACAAGGAAGGCATTGTTTTTATGCATGCCACCTTGAGCGGTGCTTTCCGAGTTTTGATGGGGGATGCGGAAGTGATCCACCCAGAAGGGTATTTTGATTGGCGGTCTAAAATGATCGGCAATGCCGAAACTTTTGAATTGAAGTCCGGTCCTGAGCTCAGAAAAAAACACCGCGCTGCAAGGGCCGAAGTGCGAGCCCGCCTTAGCGGGCCGACACGAGAGTCCTTGCGCACCGTCGCAAGGGCCGAAGTGCGCTGGAACGGGAGTCCCAGCACTCCTCGGGACTCGCCGCGGAGGTCTCGCTCCGAAGTGCGAGCCCGCCTTAGCGGGCCGGCCTTGAGTCCGATCCCGCCCAATCGGCGGGACGAGACGATAGGTCCTGTCTCCGGCAGGGCACAAGAGTCCTTGTCACTAAAGCAGGTTCGATTTTCGCGGCTCCAAACTTTCGGCGAAGGGCCGGCGGTTAAAGCAGTGGATCTCCCTCTGCGTTTTACGTCTGATCTTCTGCTGCAGACAGCCGTTCAAACATTGGGCCCTTCCGGTGAAGTTTTCCCAGCGCTGACCGGAATTTGGACTGCGGGTATTGGCACCGACCCGAACTTTCTTCTGGCGCTGCCCCGTGCACATGGAGCGAGTGACAAAGAAGTTTCACGTCTGGTGCGAGTTTCCACTTTTTCTCTCATCGCACAAAAAGCAGCTCGGCAGGTGGATCCGATCGTCGTCGTGCACACTTTTGAAAAACTGCCTACCGCCGAGGATGCAGAGATGGCAGTATGGGCCGACTTTTTAGCGCATCAGCGCCAGGCCTATTTGACGATTGAAATTCGTGATGCGACATCGGCCGAGCGGCAAGCGCTTGAAGTGGCGATGCAGCGGACGATTAGGGAGAGACGTCGGCAGGCGGGGATTGATTTCAAAGGTCTGAATCTCAGGGTGGTTGGGACCGATCAAAAACCTGCTTACTTTGATGCCGCGGCCAGTTCTCAGACTTTGGTGTATGGCCGCGACCCGAACCGTCTTAACCAGCTTTCGCTGCAAGCCTTACGATCTTTCAAAAATCCTGCCTGGGTGGTCGCAGACGATATCGATGAGAAAAAAAGCCGTCAACTTGACAAAGCGGCGGCCCTGCTTGCGGCTCTCGATGTTCTACTCAGTTCGCGGCCACGCCTTGAAACCGGTATTTTAAGTGTTTCTCAACTGCTCAGCGAGCGCGTTGCACTGCGGCATCAGCTTGAGGCTCTTGTTGAACGTTCTGCATAAACTAGACAGGGTTGGAACGCGGTTGCTCATTCCCAACCCGCCCCCTTCTTTTTAGAAGAGCTGGGTTCTGGAATCTGTGCCCACCCGGTTATGAAAATGACTTGACCGTAGGTCATTTTCGTGGAAAATACACCACATGATTGACAGAAACCTTTTGCGAACGCTTCAAAAATCTTCATCAAGTGTGCTTCTTTTGGGGCCTCGCCAGGTGGGTAAATCCACCCTCATGAAGGTGCTGAAACCGATTTATTCTATTAATCTGATGGAGGAAAACCTTTTTTTAAGCTACGCCAAAGATCCGGCATTGATCCTTCGAGAAATTCGCGCACTCGAGAAACCGGGACTGGTTGTGATTGATGAGGTGCAAAGAGTCCCCAAACTACTCAATCAAGTGCAGGTTCTCATTGATGAAAAGAAAGGTTTCCGGTTTCTACTTTCGGGTTCGAGTGCTCGCAAACTGAAGCGGGGGCATGCGAATCTTTTACCAGGACGTGTGAGAGTTGAACATTTATACCCACTTTCTTTTCGGGAGCTGGGTGCGAAATTTTCTTTGGAGAAGGCGCTTCGTATAGGGACCCTTCCAGGGATTTATCTCAATAGCCGAGACGGAGAGGCTCTTCTGGAAAGCTATGGGCAGACTTACTTGCGCGAGGAGATTTGGGCGGAGGCGTTGACTCAGAATTTGGGCGCTTATGCACGTTTTCTGGATGTGGCGGCAGAGATGAGCGGCCAGTGGGTGAATTATTCTAAGGTTTCCGGCGATTCTGAGATTCCCAAGGAAACCCTGAGACGTTTTTACGGTTTACTCGAAGATACGCTGATTGTTCACAGAATCCCTTCTTTTCGGCCCAAGAAAAAGAGCCGACGGGTTCAACAGCGAGAAAAGTTTCTTTTTTTTGATTTGGGTGTTCGTAACGCCTTGTTGGGACTGCATCAAAGCAAGGCATCGCCTACCGAAAGAGGTTCACTTTTCGAACAGTGGATTGGCCTGCAAATTCTTCAGTTTGCTTCTGAAGAGCACAAGCCGTGGAAGCTGAGCTCGTTTCGAACCGACGTTGGATTGGAAGTCGATTGGATTGTCGAAGCGCCAAAGAAAATTTACGCGGTAGAGTGCAAATCAGGCAAGAATGTTTCGGCGGGAGACTTTAAAGCGATGGAGGTTTTCGAGACCTTCGCTCTAAAACCCGTGGAAAAAATTGTTGTCTATGGCGGTCAGACCAGTCAAAAATATTCTTCTAATGCTGCCATTTACCCGTTTGAAATTTTTCTGTCAAAAATGATGCCGATGTGGCAATGAGTGGAGGCTGGCTCCTCGAGAGATAATAAAAAACTTTTGCTTAAAAACGGGTAGGTTATAATACCTCATATGAAAGTTTTTATTTTCTGTCTTTTGCTAATGGCCGGCCCGTTATTTTTTGACGCCTATTCCTACGGCGCTGAGAAGAAAGCTTCTGTGGAAGAAAAACCCGTAATGATCATTCAGATCCGGCATTCGGTTCTACGACCGGCGAGTCTGGGTTCAGACAGCCCCTACCGCCTATAGTTTTATGAATCATTCCAGGCTTGTTTATTCCACGGACCCCAAGCTCAATCAGCAGTGTTCTCAATGCCGCGAGCTTGTCAGCGAATGCACTTGCACCCGGCACTCCGACAAAGTTAAGCCAAGTTTTACGGCTGTCATGCGCCTAGAAAAAAATGGGCGCGGAGGTAAGGTGGTGACGCTGATCGAGTATTTACCGCCTTCGGATAATTATCTTGTGCCTTTAGAAAAACTGCTGAAATCGCGAGCCGGTTCGGGGGGCACGCATTACAATGGCCCCCAGGGCGGCGTCATTGAGATTCAGGGTGATAAGCGCGATTTGATCCGAAAAATATTAGCAGAGAAGGGGATGGAAATAAGGGGATGAAACTGCTTTCCTGGAATGTGAACGGTTTGCGCTCGGTGATTCGAAAAGAAATTTTCCTGCCCTTTGTGGCGAATGAAAAACCGGATATTTTGTGTCTACAGGAAACCAAGGCCATGCCCGAGCAGGTGGCTTTAGATCTTCCGGGTTATTATCCTTTTTGGAACTCTGCGGAGAAAAAAGGCTATTCTGGAACGCTGATTTTAAGCAGGCAAAAGCCGCTTTCAGTGTCCTACGGTATGGGTCTCGGCGGTGCCTCGCTCCAGAACGACCGCGAAGGCCGTATCATTAATGCTGAGTATGATGATTTTTTTCTCGTCAATGTCTATACGCCTAATTCCAAACGTGAGCTCACCCGCCTTCCTTACCGCCAGATCTGGGATGTCGAGTTTCTGAAGCACCTCAAAACACTGGAAAAGAAAAAACCAGTGGTGTTTTGCGGAGATTTGAATGTGGCGCATCAAGAAATCGATCTCTTTCATCCCGAGACGAACCATCGCACGCATGGATTTACCGACGAAGAACGCGAGGGCTTTACCCACTTTGTCAGTCAGGGGTTTATAGATACGTTTCGTGAGTTTGTGAAAGAAGGCGGGCATTACACTTGGTGGAATGTGATTACCAACTCGCGGCCGAAAAACATCGGTTGGCGCATTGATTATTTTTTGATTTCCAGGGCTTTGCGGCCGCGCTTGCAAAAGGCCTGGATACTGCCCGAAGTGATGGGCTCTGATCACTGCCCCGTGGGGATTACTCTGAAATAGTCGCCCCGGACCCTATTTATGATCGATCGTTCCGATACCCCGGGTGCCACGTCTAACTCGAATCCGGTACCGGCTGGTACCCTAAAGGGAGCTTTTCTTGAAGATTCTTGGAATTGATCATGTGGCAGTGAATGTTCGCGATTTAGACACGTCGATGGCGTTTTACAGCGGACTGCTGGGGTTTAAGATTTCAGAGCGGGAATTCCAGAAACCGGGTGTCGAATATTTTCTAGACTGCGGCAGTTCTCTGATCGGCGTGATTCAGGCCAAAGAGCCGAGCCCGGACCATTTGTTTCAAAATGAGGGCGTGGGCGCGAACCATTTTTCGTTTCGCATCCATGCTTGTGAGTTTGACGCTACCGTTGAAAAGCTTACCGCCGCCGGCGTGACGATTCTTTTCTCCAAAAAACGCGAACGTTCTTGGTCCGTTTATTTCCTTGACCCCGACGGCAACAAACTTGAAATGACCGCCTGGCCGCGCGAAGACCTCTAGCCCGTTCCCATCTTATGATTTTGATATTCAACAAGCCTTACGGGGTTATTTCGCAGTTCACCGAAAAAGTCTCCGGACAGCAAACGTTGGCGGGTTTCGGATTTCCAAAAAACGTTTATCCGATAGGCCGGCTCGATCTGGATAGTGAGGGACTGCTGCTCTTAAGCGATGAAGGGGAATGGACGGATTGGTTGTTGAACCCGCAAAATGAACACGAGCGGGTTTATCATGCGCAGGTCGAGGGTTTGGTCACGGAAGGGGCTTGTGCCAAACTGCGCGGAGGCGTTGTGATTCAAGGCTGGAAAACACAGCCCTGCTATGCGGCGCCGCTGACGAGCGGGGTGGGTTACGCGCTGCGCCATCCGCCGATTCGTGTTCGCCAATCGATTCCCACAAGTTGGATGGAGCTTCGGCTCATCGAGGGAAAAAATCGCCAGGTGCGGCGTATGACGGCGTCCGTGGGCTTGCCGACACTGCGGCTGATTCGGGCAGCGATCGGTTCGTTGAGGCTCGGTGTTTTGCCGGTGGGTGAGTGGCGCGCATTAACGGCCGAAGAGAGAAAAAGGCTGTTGACATGACGGATCGAGAAAAGTGGTTTTTTAAAACGCGATTTTTTGTGATAGCGCTTTTAAGCGTGGGTCCGTTTGCTCTGCCATTGTTGTGGTTCAACCCGCGATGCTCCCTGCGCAACAAAATTCTTGTCTCGGTGGCTGCGGTGATTTTCACCTACGGCTTGGGTATTCTGCTTGAGCGGATGATACGGCCGGTCTATGACGATCTCAAACGCCTGCTCGCCGCGCTCTCATGAATCTTTGCCCCCGTGTTTTCCCATTGCGTCAAACGCTGCTCCGGGGTATCTTTGTCAGTATGACGCCCCCAGCTTTTGTCGATTCCGCACTTCCGGTTTGGAAAAAATGTAACACGTGCAAAAAAGATATCCCGTTGCGTGGAAGGTACTACATGTGTTCGGTGAGTACCTGCCGTACAAAAATGACCGGGTTTGTTTTTTGCACCGTGTCTTGTTGGGATGCTCACATTGGTTTTTATAAACACCGCAATGCCTATGCGGAAGAAGAAATGGCGCCCGAGTTTGCATCGCCCGCGGCTGTGCCGAGGCTTGCTCAAGACAAAAAGG
>CAYMUZ010000076.1:0-5716 GCA_964393875.1 uncultured bacterium
CTCTGGATAAAGCACAGGGCCCCCATTCCTACGTAAGTTTCACCGGGGGAGAGCCGCTCCTCTATCTGCCTTTTATCAAACCGCTCGCACAAGAGCTTCGACGCGCCGGCCACATGATCTATCTTGAGACCAACGGTATTCTTTGGCCAGCCTTGTCTGAAATGATTGAGGATTGCGATTTAATTGCGATGGACATGAAGCCCGCTAGTGTGACGGGAGAGAAAAATTTTGATGCCGATCACCGGCGCTTTTTAGAAATTGCCCGCAGGAAGGAAACTTTTGTTAAAATAATCGTCTCCGACAAGCTGTTGGACGATGAATTTCTAGCCGAACTTTCGATTGTTTCTGAAATCGCTCCCGAAGTTCCCGTGGTGCTGGTGCCGATTTCAGGTGAAATCGAAGGCCATGATGACCCGAAACTGATGGGGCGTCTTGATTCGCTGCAGCGCATGGGCGCTAAAATAGTGCGGAGCGTCCGTATTGTTCCGCGTTTTCACAAGATCTTAAAAATTAGGTAACCCGTAGGAGGCTCCTTTGCGTTTTGACAATCGCTTAACCCATCAGCTTCGAAAAGTCTCCATCCGTAAAAATTATCTTAAGCACGCGGCCGGTTCCTGTTTGATTGAGATGGGAGACACGCGCGTTATTTGTTCGGCGTCGATCGATGAAAAAGTTCCGCCCTTTATGAGAAATTCCGGCAAGGGTTGGATGACGGCAGAGTATGGGATGTTACCGGGTTCTTGCAATTCGCGTATTGATCGTGAAGCCACCCGCGGAAAGCAATCAGGGCGCACTCAGGAGATTCAGAGACTCATCGGCCGCAGTCTTCGCTCTGTTTCGGATTTAACAAAGCTGGGCGAGCGTACGATTATTTTAGACGCCGATGTGATTCAGGGTGACGGGGGAACCCGCACGGCATCTATTACGGGTTGTTTTGTGGCGCTTGCGATCGCCGTTGAAAAATTAATGAAGAAGGGTGTGATTAAGGAATCGCCGATTCGTGATTATGTGGCCGCTATCAGCGTGGGGATGGTCGAAGGCGAGCCGCGTCTGGATTTGTGCTACGAGGAAGATTCCAAGGCAGAGGTCGACATGAATGTCGTGATGACCGGCAGCGGCCAATTTGTAGAAGTGCAAGGAACTGCGGAAGGGCAGCCTTTTTCATTGGCTCAAATGGAAAAAATGCTGGCCTTGGCCGGAAAAGGAATCAGGCAGCTTATTGCTCTGCAGAAAAAGAACGTCTCCGCTTAGGTTGGATTAACAGCTATGCAAACACGGTCACTGCTGGTTGCTTCCGGAAATCCAAAAAAACTCAAAGAGATGCACGATCTGCTTCAGGGGCTGCCATTCCATCTTGTGAGTCTCAAAGATTTTCCGGGTGTCTGTGAAGTCCCCGAAAACGGAACGACGTTTGAAGAAAATGCGGCGGCTAAAGCGCTTGGCTATTCCAGGGCGACGGGGCTTTTGACGCTGGCTGAAGATTCAGGTTTGTGCTGCGATGCGCTGGATCTTGCGCCGGGTGTTTATTCCGCCCGATTTTCCGGTGAGAAAAAAAATGATGATGAAAACAACTTGAAAGTGTTACGGTTGTTGGAACACGTGCCGGATAATTGCCGGGGTGCTTATTTTAAATCGGCTGTGGCGATTGCCGAACCGTCCGGTGTTCTCAATGCCGTCTGCGGCGAGGTTCGCGGGTATATCAGCCGAAAAATTTGCGGGCAGAATGGATTTGGATACGATGTTATTTTTTATTATCCGCCATTTAAAAAGACATTCGGAGAAGTTTCGGCCGAGATGAAGTATCAAGTGTCGCATCGGTTCAAGGCGCTTGAAAAGGCGCGGAGCTTTTTGGAGCGTGTGTGAGAGATGGCCGCAAATCCGTTCGAGAGTGTTGTTCACGCATCAAATTCGCTCGATTTGATGCGTTTGGGGTACTCGTGCATCAGTTGAAATTTGTAAATTAGCTATGCTAACATGACAGTACATCCACCATGCCAGAACCTATGACTTATTTAAATCCATCGGCCAGAGCCTCGTGGCCACTGCGTGTTTTGATCGGTGTCTCTTTCCTTCTATCCCTCGGAGCCCTAGCGGCGTCGGGATATCTTTTTTTATTGCTGAAAACGGAGCGGGCCAAGGTCGGCGTGATTGAGGCTTCCAAAATCCAACTTTCGGAGCGGATTGAGGCCCTTCAGAAAGAAAACGAGTCGATGGCGGTTGCGCGGCAGGTTTCTCAAGACAAGCTCAAAGAAGTCTTAAAAGATTTATTGGAACGGGAAAAGACGTTTGCGCTCATCACGCAAGATTTTGATACTCTTAAGAATGAAAATGTCAGTGCGAATAAAAAAATCTTGGAGATGCAGGAGTCTGTAGAGAAGGCTCGCGAGCTGGTGAAAACAGCCGCTGCAAAAAAAATGACCCCCAGACCAAAGGCCCCAAACATTGTTTTGGCTGGTGATTCTCCGGCTGTAAAACCGCAGATGATTTCTCCACCCGCAATGAAAATAAAAACAATCAATCGTGATTTGGATTTTGTTGTTTTGAGTGTCCATGGCGGCTCATTGACTGCCGGAGATCGGTTGGTTTCCGAGAGTGAGGGCGAATGGAGTGCTGATTTGTCAGTAACGGAAATTTATAAAGGATTTGCGAAAGCTCAAATGGTTAAATCAAGTGAAGTGGGGCCGCTCATCGGTGATAAGGTTCGCAGCGCTGATGCCTAACTCTATTCGATTAAATCAACGAGGAATCTTAAATGGGGTATTTATCCCGCCTGGGGACAAATCAATCTCGCATCGCGCTGTGATGCTGGGGGCACTCGCTGAAGGCACCAGTGAGTTTACGCATTTTCTTGATGCCGAAGATTGTCTGCACACACTGGGGGCCTTTCAGGCTATGGGGGTTGAGGCCAGCTGCGATCGAGCCAGCGGTCGCGTGATCATTCGCGGAAAAGGGATGCAAGGGCTCAGTCAACCGGATTCGCAGCTGTATCTCGGAAATTCGGGAACGGGTCTACGGCTTTTAATGGGAATCTTGGCAGGACAGCGTTTCGAGAGTGCGTTGACGGGAGATATCTCGCTTATGTCTCGACCCATGAAACGGGTCACTCAGCCTCTCAAGCAGATGGGTGCTCAGATCAAGGGCCGCGACCAAGGTAATTTTGCGCCATTGACGATTCGAGGCGGAAAGTTAAAATCGATTGATTTTGAAAACCGTCTGGCCAGTGCCCAGGTTAAGTCAGCCATTCTGTTGGCGGGTCTGTATGCGGATGGAGTGACGCGTGTTCGTGAGCCACGCGTTTCGCGTGATCATACCGAAAAAATGTTTGAGTCGGCAGGTGCTGATTTTTTTCGGCAAGAAGATTGGTTGTGTGTTCGCCAAACACGCACCTTAAAACCCTTGTCGTTTGAAATTCCGGGTGATTTTTCAGCGGCTGCTTTTTTTATAGCGGGAGCCGCTATGCTGCCGGGGTCAAGAGTAAGAGTTGAAAAAGTGGGGCTCAATCCGCTGCGTACGGGTCTGATCAATGTGCTTTTGCGTATGGGGGCTTCTATTATTACGGAGATTCACACTGCCCACCCCGAACCTATCGGAACTGTTTGTGTCGAGGGACGACGGCTGCAGGGCACGCGCGTGACCGGAGATGAAATCCCTGGTCTCATCGATGAATTGCCGATTTTGATGATGGTGATGGCGCTCAGCGAAGGGGAGAGCCTCATTAGCGGAGCCGAAGAACTACGAGTCAAAGAAACAGACCGCATTCTTTCTATGGTGACAAATCTGAACGCCGTAGGCGGGGATTTGAAAGAATTGCCCGATGGCTGTATGATTCGGGGCGTTGATCAGTTAAGGGGTGCCGAGGTGAAGAGTTTTGGGGATCATCGCACAGCGATGAGTATGGCCATTGCCAGTCTTGCCGCGAGTGGCGAGATGTTTATTCACGATACCGATTGCATTGCCACCTCTTTTCCCGGGTTCCAGGCAGCTTTTGAAAACCTGCGCAAAGCCTGACGGGCATCCCCAAAATGTGTATTTTTTAGTGCTCACATCTGATATGATGCCAGACCTAAATTTATTTCGGAGGATGTGTATTTATGATGGCTAACGATTTGCGGCGCGGTGCAACCATTCTTTATCAGGGAGAGCTTCATGTGATTTTAGATTTTCATCATCACACCCCGGGCAATCTACGGGCGTTCGTGCGGGTGACTATGAAAAATGTGAAGAATGGAAAAATTATCCAAAATCGTTTTGCTTCGACCGACAATGTGGAGCGAGTAGCTCTTGATACGAAAACCTGTCAATTTTTGTATCACGATAGCCAAGGTTTTCAGTTCATGGATATGGAAAGTTACAATACCTTTGCCATCGGCGACGACATCATTGGAGATGGCAAGTACTATCTCAAGGAATCGATGGAGATTAAAATAGATTTCTATGATGATAAACCGGTGATGCCCGAATTCCCTAAGACGGTCATTTTGACGGTGGTGGATTCACCGCCCGCGGTGAGGGGGGACTCTGTCTCAAACGCCGTGAAACCGGCTGTTTGTGAAACCGGTCTTAAGATTCAGGTGCCGTTGTTTATTCAACAGGGGTCGCAGGTGAAGGTGAATACCGAAACGGGCGAGTACGTCGGTCGCGCCTGAGGACGTTGCGATTTTTGACATTTTTTTGGGCGATTAGCTCAGTTGGTTAGAGCACACGCTTCACATGCTTGGGGTCTCAGGTTCAATTCCTGAATCGCCCACCAATTTTTGGTGAATCGGGAATCGGGAGGAATCGGTACCGGTACTAGGCGTACCTAGGCGTACCTAGGCGTACCGGGTTCACCCCGGCAAAATATTTATTCCGAGATTGAAAACCTCTTTAAAGATTTTGATGATAAAGCCCGTAATCCGAAAATGCCGGCTTTCATTCTTCTTTTTAGCCATAAGCCACAGCGTTTTCTAATTTCCTCTGAAATCAAGTACGTTCATTTTCATGGAACCGAAGTTCAAAAACCAATTCCTTTTTATCAGGTTTACAAAGGAACAACTTTCGAGCTGGTGGATCAGGCCATAAATTTTGTTTTATCCAAGATTAATCTTGCGGTGGGAACTCGTGAGCATAGCACCCAAGCTCCGGTTGAATATGAAATGCCGCCTGAAGTCGTTAGAGAAGCGATTGTGAACGCCGTCGCGCATCCAGACTACACGAGCAATGGCAGTGTTCAGGTAATGCTTTTTTCCGACCGCCTTGAAGTTTGGAATCCGGGAACCTTACCTCCCTCGCTCACGCTCGAAAAACTTCGCCATCCGCATGGCTCAGTGCCGGGAAATCCTTTGTTGGCAGAACCGCTTTATTTGACCAAATACATTGAGTGCATGGGTACGGGAACAGGGGATATGATTGCCCGATGTCGCAAGGCAGGGTTAAAAGAGCCTTGGTTCACGCTTACCGACGGTTTTGTGATTACCCTCCGTCCCGCGTAAGCCTGGCCGGGCATTTAAAGCCGTTGGAGGGGAAGAGCCAATTCGTAAGCTGGCTAAGAAGGGACCAAGTAGGCACCAAGTTCAGAGGCCAAGTCCTTAATCCGCTTATGGAAAGCGAGGGGTGCATTACAGCACCCGCGCTACGTTGGCGCGCGGCTGTAAAGCACCAATTTTCCGCATGAGAGATTTATCTCGAATGCTTTTAATGGGGGCGAGGGGTGCATTACAGCTCCCGCGCTACGTTG
>CAYMUZ010000077.1:0-2522 GCA_964393875.1 uncultured bacterium
CACTTGGATGGCTGGAACAAAGCGCGCCGGCGCAACGCAGCTTATTACCACTCTGCATTGGCCCGGCTTGATCTCACGCTTCCGCGAGAGGCGGCGGGCGCTGAATGCGTTTACAACAGTTACGTCATTCGCACCAAAAAACGCGATGCCCTGCAGAAGTTTTTAAACAGCGCAGGCATTCAAACCATGATTTATTATCCGGTGCGCATTCATCTGCTTGATTTTTACAAGCACCTCGGGTACAAGCCTGGCGATCTTCCGGTCACGGAAGAATTGACCGAAACCGGTTTGGCCATTCCTGTTTTTCCGGATATGACCGAAGCACAGCGAGAATACGTGGCGCAGAAGGTTCAAGAATTTTTCTCTGTGATTGAAACCCCAAAACCATTGTGCTAAATTAACCCATCTATGGCTGAAAATACCGCACGTATAGTCCCAAGACCCCCGTTGATTGCAAGTAAGCTTTCGCGCAAAAAAGAACCCCGTATTCTAGCCATCATCAATCAGAGCGGCTGTACGGGGTGCGAGGCCTGTATTGTTTTTTGTCCTGTCGATTGCATTGAAATTGTTCCCAATGTGGGGATTGCGCAGTTTCAACAGGTCGTGGAGGTCGACATTGAGCGTTGTATCGGCTGTGCTCTGTGCGCCAAGCACTGTCCGTGGGATGCTATCGACATGTATGATTACGTCAAAGGCATTGAGATCGCCCCTGAAGTTACGCTCTACAGCAGCTGCGGACAAAAAACCGCGGCAGATGCCGTCGGGGGTGCGCCCGTTGGATTTATTCAGGAATAGTGGCGCCGTCAAGACGAAGCCACTGATTTTGAAGAAAAAGTGGGGCAGGATCTAAAGTCTCAGGCTCGACCGTTTCAATATCACTCCCTGAAAATTCCAGTGTCCGTGCGTTGTATACCCCCAGCACTTCACGCCGTCCGGAAATAAACACGTAGGGAATTTCACGGCCGTCTTTCAGACGCGCGCGCACCAGATGCCCCCCGTCAATGGTCTCGGGCCAATCGGTCAGTTTTTGAGCGACGGCGTTTGAAATTTGACGTTTTTCCTCGGGAACAAGAATTGAACGGAAAAGCTTTTGTGCAGTTTCTCGCCGGATGCGGGCGTCTTCATAAACCTTGTCCACTTTTTGATACATAAAAATAATCAGCGGTACTAAAAAAACCATCCAAGTTCCGAAAACGAGCCCAATCCAAATTACGGCATTGCGTGTTTCACGAACCGAACCCAAGTGGTCAGCGACCCAGGGTGTCCAAAGCCTTGCGGCAACAAAGAAAGACAAAATAGTGGCTGTGATCCAGCCAATCCACCAGAGAATGGTCTGCGAACCTGCTGATTTTTTAGAACCGGAAAGGGTGTCGTTCATGCAGCGCATTTTAAGGAAACTGTGAGCGCGCCGCTATCCATTTTTTATGAGGCAATTTACGAAGTCGTTGAAAAAAGTGGGTGAGCGCAAAATTAGAAGAATCGAGGCCTCCTCCTACACACTAAATTTGAACAATATCGATCATCTTAGATCTTTTTATCTTTATTTTGCCCACTCTTTTTGCAATCTCGCCGAACATCGGGTATTTTTTCGTAACCCCCCTTAATTTTTAAAAAGTGAATAGGGTTCTTATTTTATGTTTCGAACTGAATCTTTGCAAAATGAACATCCATCGCGTGCTTTCCTTAGGGGACAGGTTCTTGGCATTCACGGCCTGTCCCCTAAGGGCGCGGTCACTCAATTCATTGCGCTTGGGGTGTGCCTGTGCATGCTCATGAGTGATGTGGCGTATGCGGCGCCGCAAAGTCTTCCATCGTCCCTGCGCACCGCCGCAGGGATCCAGTTTCCCGCTTACCTCGCTCGCGTTGAATCTTTTCACCCAGGCACTTCCGGCAAAACGGTCATTTACATTCAGGATGCCCATGACTCACTGGAAGCCCAAGAACATATCGCCGCACTGATTGAACATTTGACTGCCAAGCAGAAGGTCCAAACTGTTTTTGAAGAAGGTTACGAGGGGCCGGTCCCGACTGAAGATTACTTTGGTGAGATCCAGGATCCTGCCGTGCGCGCGAAGATGGCCTATTACCTGATGGATCAACTACGCATCGGCGGAGCGGAATATGCGCACATTACCCGCTCGGGACAAGTGAGAAGTGAGAAGTTAGAAGTTGGGAGTGAAGATAGTCTTCGAACTTCGAACCTCGAACTTCCCACTCAGCCGCAGCGCGCAGCGGGCGGCGACTTCAAACTCATCGGCGCTGATGATATCCGCCAGCACTTTACCAACATCCGTTGGTTCCAAAGAACGGCCCGTGTGCGGCCGGATTCACTGCAGGATCTGGATATCTTGAAACAGGAGTTTCAACGCCTGGCCGAAAAAAGTTTTTCAAAGCCCGTCCGTGATTATCTGAAAATCAAAGAACGGTTCGATGACGGTAAACTGGACCTCCTCGACTATCTCCGGCGGGTGCGGCCTATGGCCCCGTCGGAAGTACGCTATCCCGCCTGTGATCTTTTCCTG
>CAYMUZ010000078.1:0-31836 GCA_964393875.1 uncultured bacterium
GGCCCATACGCCGTCGAAACCGGCACGTTCTACCAGTTTAGCGCCAAGCCCATCGTGCGCACCCATAATTTTCACGATGGGCTTGTTTGCAAAAAAATCTCTTAAAATCGCCGTCTTGTGTTTCACTTGGGCTGCGCTCCGCCTTTAGTGTAATAATCTTTATCGTCTAGAACGATGCGTGGGGCATTTTCAGGTCCGATCAACGCGAGCTCGTGGCGAGCGTCCCCCGCCAGGTGCTGGCCGAACGTAATCGCCAAAATGCGCCCGAGATTATTCGAATCCGGAGAATAAAAAGCATGCGGCACAAATCCAGGAATCAACCATGAATCTCCCAAAGTGAAGACCTCTTCACGCACTTTACCTTCCCATTCCCACAAATAAGCCACGGGGCCGCCGTGCAGCACCTGCGTGTACTGATGGAAAAAATGTCCCCGGTTCATCACCACGTCTTCGCGTTTGTTCAGGTGCAGGAGAAGCTCTACGGGCTTAAAATTGGGCAGCGCCTGAGACATAACTCGATGCCAATAGGTATACTGCAAACGTCCGCTGCGCTCTTGATCAAACCGGCAGGCATCTTTTTGACGCAGTGAGCGGTGACCAGACTCAAAGTCATTCTCGGCCGGTAGAAGGTCACGAACACTCACATAAAAATGCTTCGCAAGCGCCTCCAGCTCAGGCCAGTTCGGTTTAGCCTCACCGTGTTCCAGTGACTTCAACCTCTCGACAGAAATCGCCGTCGCTGCCGCCACCATCGCAAAAGTATGTTTGACCTCATTGCGCCAGGCGTGAATCAAACTGCCATATTTCGCATAGGGCTGGGTCAGTGTTTGTGTATTCATCACATCCTCCTTTTAAAACAAACTGGGACCGTCTCCCTTTAAAATTTGGGGGAACACGGGGTACTGTACACGTCATTCTAATTAAAGGTCACGACTCGGATAATCTTAAGGTCGGCGAGGCACTAGAATCGCTGCCCCTCGCTTAATTTATTTAAAAGACTACGGAAATCCTGGAGGGTGTCAATTTCGCGCCATCCCCCCTCAATCCAGGAGCATTGTACGCTAAAACCGGCATCGGATAAAGCCTGAAGCATATCGGTCACATACGCCTTCTCAAAAGAGGCCGCGCGTACGAAAGGGCCCCCTTTGTGGCGCTTTTCCGCTTGGCCATACTGTTCACAAAAAACACGCGCGCCTGCCCGGCTCAATTTCATCATTCCAATGAACTCCCCGTCCAATTTACCGTCCCCCCCGGCAATCTTTCCGATTCTCAAGACCTTGCCTGAGGCATCCGCCTCGACAGCCTCAGCTTCCGTCACCGGATGATCACTGCGGCCGGCATAGTGCTGTTTCCATTGGCGGTCCACGATAACAATCATGTCTGCCGGAGATTTCAGTATTTGCTCCACCACTTCTTTTTCAAACCAGATATCGGAGTACAAAATAAGAAGGTCTTCGGTAAATTCCGCAGACGCGCACATCAGCGATCCGAGAATGTTGTTTTTCTGAAAATCATGGTTCCAGATGTAGCGGACATCTGGACGGGTGAATTTGTCGCCCTGATAACCACGCACCACCACAATATCCGTAAGGCCGGCGTTTTTCAGAGTTTCAACCTGCATATCAAAAAGCGTGCGGCCGTAGATATTGACCGCCATGCATTTGGGCAGATCGTTGGTCATGGGCCGCAGGCGCGTTCCCATGCCTGCGGCGATCATAATCGCTTTCATGATTTCACCCTCAAAGGTCTTAAAATAAAAAAGAATTATAACACAGCTTTTGCATGGGCTATCCGGTTCAGCGAAGCTCGTAAATCTCGTACGTCATACGAGCCTCACGCACGTTGCGGGAGGAGAGCACCACCAAACTCCGGCTGAGCTGCGAATCAGCCGCCAACGTCCGCAAAAGAGCGTAGCGCTGAGCCGTATCGGAGTCCATCTTCTCCCCTTGAACCGGCGCGTAAAGCAGCAAGTGCGTAAACCTCTCTTGTTTAAGAAATTTCGCCACCGACTCTGCGGAGCCGAGCCGCGAATAATGGGTGCGAAGATAAAACCAGAGCTCGCGCACCGTCTCACGCTCAAAGTAAAATTGGCGAATTTCTTCGGCATTTAAAATCCTTGCATCCGCGGGTAAGTTTTCATTCACCCACCGAGCCGCCGGATAAGAACGCTCCATACGTCTGAGGTAGTGCTCCGCGCTGGTGCCTGTCGCTAAAGTTCGAATTTCTTCACGGTCATGGTAAAGCGCCCCGGCAAAAAGCAGCACCGCCAACAGCCCCAAGAGCAGATACCCTGCTTTTTTAAAACGGGGGTGGCGGCACGCCGCCTCATGGATTCCCACAGCGCCGGCAAATCCAAAAATCACAAGCGCCGGCAACAGAAAACGGACATTATGGAAAAGGGCATACCACACCGGCATAAAGAGAAGCACAAAGACACCGTGCAAACGCCAGTTTTTATTTTTGAGGCAAAGCCCTATCACAAATGGCAGTGCTGTCAAAAAAAAGGGTCCGAGCGGATAACCTCCATCATAGTCCCCGGGTCTAAAAGTGAGAGAGAGCGGCAGTAGCAGAAACCCGATCAGCGTCTTGGGTGGCCCCATCGCTAAAAACTGGCCGAGAATGCCAAATTCGTCGGCCCCAAAAAACTTTCCGAAGTAGGGGAAAAAGGGATTGCCGGTTAAAACCGCACTTTGAACAAACCACCATCCGCTGGTCACAAGAATTCCCCCTGTAAAAAAAAGGCCGCATTGCACAAGGTTCTTTTTCGCACGGCTTTGCAGCCACTTCCAGCCTAGCAAAACTCCGGCAGGGACCCCTGCAATAAGAATGAGGATTTTGGTGGCGGCCGCCAAACCCAAAAAAAGACCCGCTGAAAAAAAAGTGACCGGTTTTTCTTCCGCCATCCCTTGTTGAAATTGCTCAAAGAAAAGAAAAATGAATAGGCTGACGGCGACGTCCACGTAGGCGCTGGAAGCTTCACGAAAAATCGTCGGCGTCAAAAAAAGCAGCAGCCCGAAAAAAAGCGCCGCCGCCCCAGGCACTGACTTTTTGAGACGTGCCGTCCACACCGTGATCAATAAAAAAGCCGTCAGCCAGTGGAATAGTTTGGCCAGGGCCTGCGCATGAAAAAGCAGCCCCACGGCATCCAGTGAATTCATAAAAACGGATGTGTAGGAGTTAAAATCATACTTGATCGGAAGAAAGGAAGCTTGCCATGCAAATAACTTAGGCACATTGAGCTGGTAGCAAAGCGCATCATTGGCCGTTTCCGGCAGGAAACACAAAATAGCGGTCAACCCGAATAAGAGCGCAGCGCCGGCGCGCAATCCTGTGCCTGCGGCTCCATTCACCCGTGTCCAGTGGGCACGTAACTCCCAAACCCAGTTCAAGAATTCCAATAGCCCTTTGTGCCCCACCGCAAAAATAACGGCCACAAGGCAGACGACAGGCAGCGGTTTAAAGAGATGGAAAAGCCCCAGCAGCATGAGGAGGTGCACGAAAATACCCATGCCAAGCGTCATAAAAAAAACGCCCTCAGAAACAGGGTCCGTTTTCCCTAAAAAAACTCGGGCGGGTCGGCCAAGCAAATAAAAAGCCGGGACCAGCAAAATCCAGCCTAAAAAAGCGGTTAGGTTTTGGGCGGCATCCATAATTTTAGAACACTCCGTAGTGCGAGCCTTGGGTCATAATAAAACTCTAGCCGGTAACGACCGGGTTGTTTAAGCCATACGGCTTGAAAAAGTCCGTAAGCGGGCAAAATCGGCTGTTCATGATCATTCACCGTCACACGCCACCCTGCAAAAAAAGTGACGGGCCTGACAAAAAAAGCAGGCCCGTGCGTTTCGATTTCAAAACTCGCACTCTCATCGGTCATCGCGGAAGGCCAGACAAATCCCTCAGACTGCACGGACTCATCCTGAGGCCTTTGAAACCCCTGCGGCAATTCCTTTTCTTCCAGCAAAAGCGTATTATGCGGATCAAAATGCTCCGTCATCAGCTTCTGGGTGAGCCTTGTCCAATCCGAAACAATTTCCAGCCGGTTCACTAAATAGCCCCGCAGCGGAGGAGTGTGCAAGTGATACAGTGTGGAGCGGCCGTCGCGTCCCGACCACACCAACTCAAGCCGGTTACTTTTGATCGAATGCGTCGACAAAATATGAGAAACTCCCAAAGCACTCAGAAGTTCAAGCCGCTCAAGCACAAACTGATCTTGCGGGGACTGTTCCTGATTGGAATCGTTGACGCTCCCAAAAAGGCCGATCGTCTGAGCATACCGGCTAATGACAAAAGGCGAGTAGGCGCCCACGGTTTCAATTCCATAAAGCATGTTGGCGCTCGGATCAAGCGCGGAGCTTTCGTCTGCAGAGCGCAGTACGACCAAACGGCCTAGCATCCTCTGCTGGCGAGCTTCAAGCAGTGGTTGAACCACCTCAGGAATATTAGCGGCCGGAAACGGAGCAAAATCCGAACGGATATCCGCATACGAGAATCCGTATAAATCTACGGCCAAAAGAACGAGCCCCGCCCAGAGCCAGCCCCTGTTTTTGAGTTTGCCTTTCCAGGTGGTAAACGCCCAAATGAAGTAACACAAAAGCACCCCAGCCGTCCAACGAGTCCAGCAATAATCGAATGAGAAAAGCTTTGCGGCGAAATGCAGAACCGAATCCAGTTTTTCCCTGTAAACAGCAAAGCTGTGGGGGTGTCCGGCTCGTCCCCAAATAGTCTTGCGCAAGAAAAACTCTCCGGTCCACTCCAGGAAAGGCCGCCCCCATTGCAGCAGCGCCTTGACGCTCAGCAAAGCAACGGCCAGCGCCGCGAGCACTCGACAGAAAAACTTTGCCGTGGTTGCGGCCAGCTTTAAGGCCTGTGCACTTCGCCCCATTAGGGACTGAAAACCTGCCGCTGCGAGCATCCCCATCGAAAAATTGAAGAAAATCAAAAATTTAGCGGGAGTTCGAAATGAATAAAAATGAGAAATTTTGATCAACGCAACATAGAGCGGACTCCACTGCCCAAGCGCCAAAAAAAGTGTCAATAATCCCAGAATGCTCCAAAGACGAAATACAAACCCGCGCCGCGTCCTTTGATCCAGACAAGCCGCTGTGAGACAAAAAAAAGCCAGCCCTCCGTTATACAGACAATTGCCCCGGAAAAGCCCCTGCAGATTGGGCAAAAGCATCGTTGAAAGCGCTAGCGGCGAAAGAGACCCCACATACGCATAGTCTTCGACCATCCCCGTACGGTTCGATAACAACGCCAACGGCAATGTGAGCAGGATTTGAATACCCGCTAAAACAGCACAAACCACCACGGCTCCGGTCATCCAGGCGGACGAACTTAAAGAAAATGTCCGTCCCCGTCTTTCACGGCCCCGGCGGACGCCCCACAAACGCAGAGCCGCGTAAAGACAAGCGATGGCAATGACAAGCGTTCCAACCTGTAAATAACCCGCCATGAGAAGCTGAGAGGCTAAAAATGCCCACACCCAAAGGAAGCGGTGTCTATTTTTTCTCATCCAAACTTCAAACATCCAAAGCAGGTAAGGAAACCAGGCCAACGTCTTCAGGGATGTGATGTTGTAATACGCCCCGCCATAGGAGGTGCCAAATACAAAAATTACGGCAGCAAACCAGGCTGCGGGAGCTCTCAGCCCGACGGAACGCGCATAAAAGGCCGTGCCGATTCCCGAAAGCGTAAAATGAATCAGCACCGTGTAGGCGTAACTGGCGCGAAACGGCAACAGCCAATCCAGCACAAGATTGGGAATGTAAAAAATGGCGATTTGACTTTCAGCCGCAAGCGGAAAACCGCAATGAATGAGCGGCGTCCAAAAGGGAAGGTGCCTCTGCTGAACGGCCTGGTACAGCGCAAGAGCCCAGGGATAATGTTGCTGCCAATGGTCACTTACAAGCGGTGCAGAGCGCACCAGTGCCAACTCCGGATAAAACAGAATCACAAGGACCAAAAAAAAAACGGCCCCGGCCCAATCCTTCTCAAACCAATACGTCGATGGTTTTTGTCTCATCACGGCAGAATCTCATAGACATCAATCGTGTGCCCATTGCGCACACGCTGGTAGATCTCATTCCATTGAAACGGCCCGCCCGTCATGGGCATGTGGTCATAAGGTTCTATCCGCCGTGAATCCCGGTAGGGGCTGAAGCGCGCAAGCGGCCGGCTGCGCCGCAAAAGCTCTGCATAAAAGCTCGCCGCATGCGCATTGGGCACCCCCGGAAGCGTCAACACATACCGGACGCCTGCACGGATCAGCGTATCCATATCATACGGAACTGCCGGACGGGCAAAAAGAAAACGCTCTGCCTCTGGCTCCGAGCTCATAAAAAAAAGCCTGTACCCCGGGGTCTGCGCGGCCTTTGCCAACAGGGATTCGAGCCGCCGCATTTCCGCAGCTTTAAAAGGGCTGCCGCTCATGGCATTCTTTTTTGCCGCCAACGCCTCCGCAGTCCAGCCAAGACGAGGCATATAGAAATCCCAATCGAGCGCAACCGCCGAACCGGCAGGCAAATGCTCCGTCACCCATGCCCTCGCCACATCCCGCGTATCCTCCGCTCGCATGAGCCTGATCCAAAGCACGCTTTTTAAAAGGGGCGGCAATGCGACCAACACCGCGGCAAAAAATAAAATCAGCGGCTTACGGATTTTAAAACGCACACACGCATCGCCAAAACCCAGCGCGGCAAAGAACATGACCGCCGGAATCAAAGGCAGCGAATACCGGGGGTAGGGCTGCCCGGCTTTGACGAGCACAAAATAATAAAAAATCAGCCAGACCAAAACGGCTTTACTCCGAGGTTCCGAGACCGTCCTCCCCCACCCCGTTCGAATTAAACCCCATCCGGCAAGAATGAGAATAGGCCATCCAGCCGCCCCCACAAGAGAATAGAGCAGATGATGCAGAAAGGGCGTTCCCGTATTGGACTGTGCTTGCACGGCAAGTTCCCGGCAGAAGAACCGGAAATCCAAAAACCACCAGGGGCATAGGACTGAAAAGCAAAGGCTGGCAGCGACCAAAGCGTTGCCCACCCCCCTGCCTCTGTTTTTTTTAGAGCCCGTAAGGGCTAGATAGAGATAGGGCACAAAAAGAAAAAGGCCGTTGTATTTCACTGCAGCAGCAAGCCCGATCATCGCCCCTGACACAACATGGGTGCGAAGATCCCCTTCCCGTTCCGGAAGTTGAAAAAAAACAAACAGGGCAAAAAGGATCACACACACCAGCGGAATATCGGCATAGACATAATGGGAGTCGCTGACATGCAAAAAACAGACCGCAAAAAAATAGGCGCCCGAAAAAGCAATGCGTTTGTCAAAATACTTTCGGAGGATCCTCCAAAAAATAGCCACGGATAAACTTCCGAGAAGAGCCCCGAAAAGAAGTCGCGCCAGGAGATAAAACGACGAGGGATCCGAATAGAACAGAGATTCGAAATCGTGAAGATTGTGGAAACTTCCAGAAAGCCGGCCGGCTAGAAAATAAAGACCATAAACTCCAAAAAGCAATGTGCTCACAAGCGGTGGAATTTTAAAAAAATGGGGATTCAGGTCACCCGTACCCAAAGCGAGCGCATGATGCACCACGATGGGCTCATCCGCATGATACGTGAAGGGCAGCCCGAAATGAAGGGCGGAAATACGCAGTGCCAAAGCGACTGCGAGAACGAAAAAAAGGGCGCCTTTTTCCGTCAATCCGAAAGACTTCATAGGCCCCGGTGAAGCCAACGGATCTTAAAAAGATCCATAAACATCAACCAGGGGTCTTTGAAAAGACGCACCCGGCTTTGGGGACTATTCTGCCAGGTCACCGGAGTTTCGATTATTTTATACCCGCACCGCTGTGCCAAAAAGACAATCTCGGCATCAAAGCTAAAACCGTTCAATTTCTGACGCGAGAAAAGATCAACCGCTGCCCGACAGGTAAACGATTTAAAGCCGCATTGCGAATCACTAATACCCCGAAAGGCCAGCACGCGAGCCATGCCGTTAAACACACGCCCCATGAGTTCTCGCAAAGCATTCTGGCGCAAAGTCACGTTTGAGGAAGAGAGCGCCCGCGACCCCAAAACCACGTCAACTCCCTCCTGATGCGCACGGATAAATTTCTCCGCTTCTTCAATCGGAGTCGACATATCCGCATCACTAAAAAGCCTTAACTCACCGCGAGCGGCAAGCATCCCGCGGCGCACGGCGCTACCTTTGCCTTGATTCACGGGGTTTTTTACGATTTGGTGCGGAAATTTCCCAAGTTGATTTCGAGCAATTTCAAGACTCGCATCGCGACTGCCGTCGTCCGCAATCACAATTTCACTTGTAAACGAACGCCCTGCGAGAAAAGAACAAACCCGTTCAATCGTAGGCCCAATTCGCTTTTCTTCATTAAAAACAGGGATAACCACCGATAAATAAACAGATTCTCTGATCTTTACAGGGTTCACCGCTCGCGCCACTCCTCAAGAATTTCCATTAAACCAGCGCGGGCTGAAAACTGCGGCCGCCAGCCGAGCGCCCGTAACTTTTCCCCCTTTGCTGAAATGCGGCGAGCCTCGAGCCGCCTCTGCAAATCCTTGCGCCGTACCACTCGCAAGGGAACCCGTGCTTGAGCGCAAAGAAATGCGGCATAACTTTGCAATGTCTTGACTTCTCCAGTCGATGCGTTGTAAACATGAGCGCGCTTCCCCCGCCGCAGTAAAAGCTCCATCGCAGCGACCGTATCTTTGGCATGTAAAAACTCGCGCAAAACATGAAGGTTACCCGTTTCAAGCCGCGGCGGTGCCTCGTTTTTTTCTGCTCGAACGATCTGGCGACACCATTGCGGGAAAACAAGATCTGGAGACAATCCTCGCCCCAGACTGTTCGCGATGCGGAGAATCACCGTATTCAGTCCAAAACGTGCGGCATAATCAAAACAGGCCAACTCCGCCACCGCCTTACTCATGGCGTAAGGAGATTCAGGCCAAATTCGGCTGTCTTCACGCACACCCTCTTTATCTAGAAATTTGCGTCCATAAACCTGAATGGTTGAGGCTAAAAGAAAACGTGCTGCGGGAGCATGAAGGCGCAATGCTTCCAGAAAACTCAGGGTTCCCCCCACGTTGACACGAAATGTTTCCGGAATAGCCTCCCAGGAATGTCTCGGGATGGTCAATGCCGCCAGATGAATCACGGCTTCCGGTTTCAATCGTGCGACGAGGGCACACACGCTTTTGCCATCGGTAATGTCCACACAAATCCACCGGACCTTGGTATCGACGTTCGCCGAGCGCTGCTTTCGATAAGTCGCCGTCACCTGGTAGCCCCGCGCCACCAAAAGAGGGACGAGATGCCCGCCGAAAAAACCATCGGCTCCGCTGACGAGAACTTTTTTCACACGCAGATTTTTTCCCGGGTTTGGGCAGCAAGCAGCTTAAGATCGGTATTGACCATCATTTCAATCAGCCCCTGGAAACTCACTTGGGGTTTCCACTTGAGTTCGCGGTGCGCCCCGCTTGCATCTCCGCAAAGAACATGCACTTCCGCCGGCCTAAAAAAACGAGGGTCCACGACAACGTATTTTTTCCAATCCAGCCCGGCGTGGCGAAAAGCTCTTTGTACAAATTCACGGACGGTGTGTGTTTCCCCCATTGCCACGATATAGTCTTTGGGGGTTTTACGCTGCAGCATTGCCCACATGGCCTTCACATAATCGCCTGCAAAACCCCAGTCACGCTTGGCATCCAAATTACCCAGATAAAGCTTTTGCTGAAGCCCAAGCTTGATCTTCGCCACCCCGTGAGTGATTTTGCGCGTCACAAACTCAAGACCGCGCCGAGGAGACTCATGGTTAAATAGAATTCCAGAAACGGCAAAAAGATTGTAACTCTCACGATAGTTAATCGTAATCCAGTGGCCGTAGAGTTTCGCGACGCCATAGGGACTGCGCGGATGAAACGGCGTATTCATGTGCTGCGGCGTCACCGGAGCATGTCCGAACATTTCACTGGAAGACGCTTGATAAAAGCGGATGTTGCAATCCACCAACCGAATCGCATCGAGAACCCGTGTCACCCCAAGCGCCGTGAACTCTCCGGTAAGCACCGGCTCATTAAACGAAGTCGGCACAAACGATTGCGCTGCGAGATTGTACACCTCGCATGGGCGTACTTTCTTAAGCGTGTTCACCAGTGATACTTGATCGAGAAGATCCGCATGAACCAACTCGATATCTCCCATGATGTGCTTAATTCGGTCAAAGGTATCCGTACTGGAACGGCGGATCATGCCATAAACCTCATACCCCTTCTCCAACAGAAATTCCGCCAAATAGGAGCCATCCTGCCCCGTAATTCCAGTGACCAACACGCGTTTTTTTTTCATGAATGCACCTTTCCTGATTGTGAGTGAAGATGAAGCTTAAAATAGGCAATCGTCTTAGCGAGCCCCTCACGCAAACTCACGCACGGTTCCCAACCCAGTTTTGCCCGAGCCCGCGTGATGTCCGGCTGACGCACTTTAGGATCATCCACCGGCAAGGCCTCGTGAACAATCTTACTTGAGCTGTTTGTCATCTCAATAATCGTGCGTGCCAATTGAAGAATAGTCATTTCATTCGGGTTACCGATATTGACCGGTTCATTGAGCTCTGAGAGAAGCAACTTTTCGATGCCGGCCGCCAGATCTGAAACATAACAAAAACTACGCGTCTGGCTTCCGTCGCCAAACACAGAAATCGAAGATCCGGAAAGCGCCTGCGACAGAAAAGCAGGAATCGCACGGCCGTCTTTCAAGCGCATACGTTCACCGTATGTATTAAAAATTCTCACAATCTTGGTATTTAAATGATGCGTGCGGTGGTAGGCCATCGTCATCGCCTCGGCAAACCTTTTCGCTTCATCGTAGACCCCACGGGGTCCGATGGGATTCACATTTCCCCAATAACTCTCTTTTTGCGGATGAACCAACGGATCCCCATAAACCTCGGAAGTGGATGCCAAGAGAAACCTCGCCTTTTTGTCCTTGGCCAACCCAAGCGCATTGTGCGTGCCAAGCGCCCCGACCTTAAGGGTGGGAATCGGATAATTTAAATAATCCACAGGACTGGCTGGGGAAGCGAAATGAAGCACATAATCGACCGGATCCGGAAAATCAATGTGTTTGCTGACGTCTTGACGAATGAGTTCGAAGCCGCTCTCACGCCCCAGATGCGCAACATTTTTTTCATGACCCGTGAGAAAATTATCAATGGCCACCACCCGGTGTCCCCGCGACAAAAAAAGCTCGCTGAGATGGGACCCTAAAAAGCCGGCACCCCCTGTGATCAATACGCAGGAACGTTTCACTTTTTTCTCCCGCTCGATTTACGGCCGTCTAAAAACCACTGCACCGTTTTTTCGAGTCCGGCATAAAACGCGGTTTGATTCCTGAATCCCAGTGTCTTTCTGGCTTTCGAAACATCCGCAAAAGTGCGGCGGACATCCCCGGCACGCTTGGGTTTAAACACCGGAGAAACACCCTGAATATTCATAATTTTCTTCAACGAATTAAAAATGTCCAGCACGGAGTACTCTTCCTGACAGGCTATGTTAAAAACCTCGCCTGCAATTCCCTTTGTTTTCATGGCGAGCAAATTCCCCATTACCACGTTGTCGACGTAAGTAAAGTCGCGCGACTGACGTCCATCCCAATGAATCTCAGGGCTCTTTCGAGTCAACAAACAGTCTGCAAAAATTGGAATGACCGCAGAATAGACCGATTCGGGATTCTGACGTGGGCCAAACACATTAAAATAGCGGAGGCTGACGGTCTCAAGCCCATAAAGTTTTGTAAACAACGAACCATAGTACTCTCCCATAATTTTCGACGCCGCATACGGTGACTGCGGCCGGGGCTTTTCAATTTCCTTCAGCGGAAAGGTGCGTGTGTCTCCGTACACAGAAGACGACGAACTGAAAACCACTCTCTTCACACCGGCATCACGAGCCGCCAAAAGGACATTTAAAGTTCCTGTGATGTTGACCGCGTTGGTTTCGGAGGGATCGTCCACCGAACGCAGCACCGCGCGACAGGCTGCGACGTGAAAAACAAACCGGACGCCTCTCATGGCTTTCTCACAATCTTGCAGACGGCGGATATCGCCCTTTTGAAACTCCACAGTGCCCGGCATCGCCTTGATATTTGCAAGAAAACCAGTCGACAGGTTATCAAGCACACGGACGCGAGCACCCTGTTTCAAAAGCGTTTCTACGATATGCGAACCAATAAAACCGGCTCCCCCCGTCACCAAATAAAGATTTTTTTGAGCCGCCATGTGTCAAAGCCTCACAATGTTTTTTTCGTTCATGCCTTTAAAAAAATTACGTGTGTCGTAAATTAACCGACTGTTACGAACAATCATTGTCTTGTCAAAAGCGCTGTGGTCCGTGGTCAAAATCAACAGGTCATATTTTTTAATCGACGCCGGTGTCAGCGGAACGGACGTCAAAATATTTCCGCCCACTTTTAGCCTGAGCTCATGGGGATCGTGATAATCAACCCGCGCCCCCAATTTTTGAAGCGCCTGTAAAATATCAAGCGCCGGAGACTCCCGTGTATCACACACATCTTTTTTATAGGTCACCCCCAGAATCAGAATGCGTGAGCGGCTGACAGCCTTGCCGGAATATTGATTGAGCGCAAGGCCCGCCTGCGTCACCACATAGTGAGGCATTTCTGAATTCACCCGCTTAGCCAGCTCAATAAAGTGAAGTTCCGATCCGTGCAGGCGCGCCTTCCAGGAGAGGTAAAGCGGATCAATTCCGATACAGTGGCCCCCGATGCCTGGCCCCGGATAAAACGGCATATAGCCAAAAGGCTTAGTCTTGGCCGCATCAATCGCTTCCCAAATGTTGACATTCAAACTTTCAGCCGCACGGGCTAATTCATTGATCAGTCCGATATTGACAATACGAAACGTGTTTTCGAGTAGTTTCGTCATTTCCGCAGTACGAGCCGTACTCACGCGAAATACCTTTTTAATGATTTTCCCATACAATGCGGCACCTACTTCTCCACAATCTGCCGTGACGCCACCCACCACCTTGGTAATGTCCCGTGTCTTAAAATGCGGATTACCCGGATCGACACGCTCCGGTGAAAAACACAGAAAAAAATCCTTCCCCGCAACCAGACCCTTTTTTGAAAGCGCGGGCAGCACGACTTCTTCCGTGGTGCCAGGATAGGTAGTGCTCTCAAGCACGACAAGCTGCCCCGGACGAATCCGTTTTTCAATCTCCTGGGTTACCGAAAGAATAAAAGAAATATCCGGATCACGCGATCGATTCAGCGGCGTCGGAACACAAATGACGATGGCATCCGCGCTTGAAAGCACCTCAAAATCAGTTTGGGCAGAAAGCCGGCCGGCACGAACCCATTTGCGAACGGCTGCCGAAGGCACATCATCGATATACGATTGGCCCTTTGAAATTCTCTCAACTTTCCGCCTGTCAGTATCCAGACCCACCGCCTGAAAACCCGCCGCAGCAAATTCGTTCACAAGCGGCAAGCCGACATAGCCGAGCCCCACGACCACTACTTTTGCACGGCCGCTATTTATTTTCAAAAGCAATGTTTTTTTAACGGAACTCATGATGCCCCCTTAGGACCCGTCTGGTACTCTGCCATAAAATCTTTCAACGCCTCCTGCCACGAACGAAGTTTGACCCCTAGAACAGACTCTGTCTTTTTAAGTGACAGAACCGCATGCGCCGGCCGTCTGGCCGGCCTATCCAATTCAGCCGAATTGATTCTCAGCACAGGAAGCGAGCACCCCGCAAAACGAAGGGTTTCTTCGGCAAATTCCGCCCAATTGGCAACCCCGTCGTTGGCCAGATGAAAAATCTGACCGGCCTGACGCTGGAAGCTCTGAGGATCTTTGTCAAGAATGCTCCCGAGCACTGAACAAATATCACGGGTGTAAGTCGGCCGGCCGAATTGGTCGTCCACCACCCGAAGCGGCACCCCTTTTTTTGCCTGCCCTAGAATGGCCGCGGGAAACGACCGCCCGCGCACCCCGTAAAGCCAGCAAAGCCGGAATACCACAAATGCGGCGCCGCTGTTTTTTAATACATCTTCCGCGTCCGCTTTCGTCCGGCCGTAGTAACTGAGCGGATTGGGTAGATCCTCTTCACGATACTCCCGTGCCTCGCTTCCATCAAAAACAAAATCGGTGCTAAAAAAAACAACCGGTGTTTCGACCTTCCTGCTCGCTTCAGCAACGCACTGAACCGCCTGCGTGTTTGACCGATAGGCTGCCTCGCGGTCAGTTTCGCATTGATCGACCTGCGTCATGGCAGCCAGGTGAAAAACAAGCTCCGGCCGGGTCTTTTGCCAAAAGGCCAAAACTCCGGCAGCATCGGCCAAATCCACCTCTTCATAAGGGATGGGAAGATCCCTCCCACTGCCCAGTCCCACCCCGACAAGATCAAAACGGTCTTTGAGAGCATCAACAAGATCTCGACCAAGCATTCCCGCAGCACCCGTAATCAAAATTTTCATCATTAATCGCAAACGCACCGGTGTTTTTTAAAAAGATCAGGCACGATGACTCTTTTTACGGGCGATCAGCACACCGGCCCGATGCAAGGATTCAAAGGTGCCCGCATCCGTCCAATACCCTTTGAGAAAATCATATTCGAGCTGTCCCTTCGCCAGGTAAGCATTATTGACATCCGTAATCTCAAGTTCACCCCGGCCCGAGGGTTTTAACGTTCGAATAATGTCAAACACACGGGCGTCATACATATAAAAACCCGTAACGGCGTAGGTGCTCTTGGGGTTTTTAGGTTTTTCAACAATCGACGTAATTTTTTTTCCTTTAAAAGAAGCCACTCCAAAACGCTGAGGATCCGTAACTTTTTTAAGAAGAATTCTGGCGCCCTCTGCCTGACGCCGAAATTTTTCGACGGACCCGCTGATATCATCTTCAATGATGTTGTCGCCCAATACAACGACCACCTGATCGCCATCCGCAAAATGTTCCGTGAGGGAAAGCGCGGCAGCAATCCCTCCTTCGCCATCCTGATAGGCATAGTGAATATGATCGAGTCCCACGCCGCGCCCATTGCCAAGCAGTCGAAGGAAATCGCCGGCCCAATTCCCACCCGTCACAATCATGACATCGCGGATCCCCGCTCGCACCAGCGTCTGAATGGGGTAGTAAATCATCGGCCGGTCATAAACCGGCAGCAGATGCTTGTTGGTAATTTTTGTGAGAGGATAGAGCCGCGAGCCCAAACCCCCGGCAAGAATGATGCCCTTCATACCGATCACCTTCCGGCAAACGCCGGCCGCCCCACGGAATGGTATTCAAATCCAAGCCGTTTCATCTCAGCCGGGCTGTAGAGATTACGGCCGTCGATCAAAAGGGGCCGGTGCATCTGTTTCATAATGCGTTTGAAATCAAGCGCCAAAAACTCACTCCACTCCGTCAACACCAGCAGCGCATCAGCCCCGCGGGCGGCTTCGTAGGGTGAGCGGACAAACCGTACGCCATGAAAAATTTTGCGGGCATTCGACATGGCCTGGGGGTCATAGGCCTGAATCTCCACATCTTCCTTTTGCAGAGCCTGCAGAATATCGATCGACGGGGCAAAACGCATGTCATCGGTGTCCGCTTTAAACGCCAACCCCAGCACCCCGACCTTTTTTCCGCGCAGGTTCCACACGGCCGCTTCGATTTTTTTGACAAAATAGGCTTTTTGCGTTTCGTTGACATCGAGCACTTCTTGCAGTAACCCGAAACGCGCGCCCAGTTTTTCAGACATCCGCAGAAAAGCAGACAAATCTTTAGGGAAACAAAACCCGCCGAATCCAATCCCGGCCTTCAGAAAGTTCGGCCCGATGCGTGGATCGAGCCCCATGCCCTTTGCCACCTGTTCAACATCCGCCCCGGCTAAATCGCAGATGCGCGCGAGCATGTTGACAAAAGAAATCTTGGTCGCCAAAAACGAGTTAGATGCATGCTTGATAATTTCTGCACTCGCGAGATTTGTCACCACGACGGGCACCTTGAACGGTTCATAGAGATTGCGTAAAATTTTTTCCGCCCGCAGACTGGAGACTCCAAGGATGATTCTGTCTGGTTTCAAAAAATCATGGATGGCGGAACCCTCCCGCAAAAACTCCGGGTTCGACGCAACATCAAAGAGCGTTGTTTTGACACGAGCCCGGATCGTTTTATAAATCCATTCGCCTGTCTGCACAGGCACGGTGCTTTTCTCAATGATCAAACGATACGTGCGCAAATTCTTAGCGATTTCGCGCGACACATTTTCCACAAAGGAAAGATCTGCTTCTCCATTATCTTTGGGCGGCGTATTCACACTGATAAAAAGCAGCTCACACTTGCGCACAGCCTCAGCGATGGACGTGGTAAACTGCAAACGTCCGTCACGCGTGTTTTCACGAATCATCTGTTCAAGCCCCGGCTCATAAATCGGTATTTTGCCCCGTTTAAGCGCGGCCACCTTGTCTTTGTTGTTATCCACGCAAAGAACGTTATGCCCCAAATGGGCGAAACAGGTTCCTGTGACAAGGCCGACATATCCGGAACCGATGATGGCAATATCCATGGATGTGTCTTTCCTAATTGTACGGGTTGAAATAATAGCCGGAAGAATCGGGAGAACCAAATTCATTGGCGCCGGCCACCGTTTCACCGATGCGGGGATCTGCAAACGATGCGCGCGACCCGGTGCGCAAGTCAAACTGTGGAAAGTTGCGCATACGCAAATTAAAGAAGAGCTCTTTATTCGATGAAATCGCAGATGACCTGCGTACATCATAACCAAGATCGAGCACCCAAAGGCAGCCAAGATCGCGAGTAGCCACGAGCTGCCACTGCTCAAGGTCCCCGCCATCCGCATCAAAACTGATAAACCCGCCAATCTTCCATAGCTTACTCACCTGGTAACCGGCTTCAAATAAGACCAAGTTGCTCGTATCGATACGGCCGTCGCTTGAAACCGTATTGGGATCCTCCACATACCGGTGGCCGAACAAAAACCGGGCACGCGCTAGCCTCACAATCAGATCTTCGTTGAAAACCTGCAATTTATGGAATTGCATATCGTAATTTGCACGAGCCTGGTATTGCAACCACGTATAGGGACGAAGAACCAGTTCAGGAACAAATGACGAAAAATTGCTCTTATTGCTCAATCCATCCGGGTTGGCTTCGTAATTCAGAAAAGTGTTAAGACTCACAATATCAACTCTCTGCATTTTACCGCCGATCACCCGCTTGGTCTGGATACGGTTTTCAAGCCCAAAAGTGATCACGTCCTGATCATCGATTTTATCGACGGGATCAAAAAACGTCAGGGTTTCATCGCTGACGGTCGAGGGGTGGATCGAATTGATTTGAATACTGGGTTCCACCACATGCCGCAGGTTATTGATTTCTATTCCAAATTTATCGGACTCAACCGAGTGGGTCTTGTAAAGCTGCGTACGTAAATCAGCGCCATAGCCAAGGGCAGCGCGAAAACGGTTCGTCGATGAAAACCGCTCGCGGCTGTAATAGGTGCCTCGCGCACCGGCATAAGGCGTGAGTTTGATTTCATTCCACTTCAAGGGGGCTGTCCAGATGTGATTAGAGTCGTAGCGGGTCACATCTTCCTCACGGGAGGAGCGGCCGTAGAGAGTTGCCAGGTTCGCAAAACTCGACCGGCTTTCGTAAAAAAGTCCGTCCCGCAAAAAAGGCTGATTCCGCCAATCTGCACGAATTTCAGGCAATCGCTCCACCAGCTGCTCGTACTCATTCATTCGTTTTTGAGCATCCACAAGCAGTCCGTAACGCTCCGTGTTGTGGGTGAAGGCAAAGAAGGAATGCTGTTCACGTTCAATGCGTTCTTCTTTGTGGAAAAAATCACGCAGCACGTACTCATCCGCTGCGCGATGGTAGCGCATAATTAAGTGCGTGTTGGGATCGAAATTGGTGCGATGGCGCAAAGTCAGCCGCCCCCGTACCTGATCCTGGCGTTCACTGTACGGATCGGGATTGGACGGGGTAGGTCCCCGCTTATCCTGAGTCAAATACCCCACAATCTGCCCCTGCGCTTTATCCCCATAATCATAGTCAAGAATCGCTCCGCCACCCACTCCCCGCAGGGCACGCCAATCTGCAAGAAATTTTCCGGAAATATTTCGATTCACACCAAAACCCTTGCTCCCAAGAATATAAGCTCCAAAGTCTGATTTATAGCCGGTACTCACACTAAAAGGAGCGTGTTTGATGTTCAAAGGAACCACCAAATAAGGAAACCAAAAAACGGGTTTCTCTAAAATAGACAGTGTCACATTCCAGGCGATCATTTTATCGCCTGATTTAATCGTTATTTTTTTTGCTTTCAGCTTATAGTTGGGCACTTCTTCGTAGCAGGTGGTGAGACAGCCCTCTTCGATTTGAATGACCCCTTCCTTAATCTGATCTGATTTCTTTCCCGTGGTGTACCAGGGATCGCTGATCACGCGGGCATCCGGAAACTGGCCCATCTGGTGATCAAAATCGTAAAAAACCTCGTCTCCTTTGGCGGCGAGCTCACTGCCGCGGAAAATAAACACGTGCCCTTTGGCAAAAGCCTGTTTCGTCTGGGTTTCTACTTCTGCATAATCCGCTGTCAGTTTCGTATTGCCGTAGCTGACCACCGCATTCCCTTTCGCAATCACTTTTTTCTTTTCACGGGAATACTCTAGTTGGTCCGCGACCACTTCAACCTCAGATTTTTCGTGGGAAAGAACCGTCTGAACGGGCTGTTTGCGGGGCGACTCGGACTTTGGACCCTGCGGTTGTGGAGAGGCCGCACCCCCGGAAGTGTTCCAGAGAAGAATTCCAAGAGCAAAAAAAAGAAGAAAACGCTGTTTCATACACCTTTTACCGACAGATCGCGGTAAATATAAATGCGGTTTCGACCCTCTTCCTTTGCCCGGTATAATGCTTTATCCGCGTGACGGATGAGGTCAAAGGCTAAGTCATCGTAAAAAGCAGGCGGTGTTTCTTTAAAAACATCCTCGGGAAACGTGGCGACACCGATACTGACGGTCACTTTTGTGTGGTGGTCATAGATCTTGAAGTCGTGCCGCGCAATTCCCGAGCGAATACGCTCAGCGACTTCCAACGCTTTATCCGCACGTGACTCCGGAAGAACGGCAACAAACTCTTCACCGCCATAGCGCGCGACGATATCCACTTTCCGGAGACTCCGGCGTATCAAAGTAGCCACCTTTTTCAACGCTTCGTCTCCGGCAGGGTGTCCGAATTCGTCATTATATCTTTTGAAATGATCGATGTCTAACATTAATACCGACAGCGGCAGCCCGAATTTTATACTGCGTTTGAGTTCTTCGCCCATGCGCTCCAAAAAGTAGCGCCGGACATAAACACCGGTGAGTCCGTCGATAATCGACAGCCGCAATACGGTTTCATAAAGCCGTATCTTGCGAACCTGCAGCACCAGCTGGGATGCGAGCACTTCAAACTTGACAAGATCCTCTGTATCCGCCCCGCGAACATCCACAATTCCGGCGGCTTTTCCTTCAATCATCAACGGAAAAATCCAACGTTCGGTTTCCAATCCTTCCGGGACCAATTTCAGAAGCGTCGCACGTTCAAACGCTTGCTGAAAAACAGATTTATCACGGGCCGACAATTCAACCGATTCTTCGACAACACCCGCCGCCGTGATCAAAAAACCGCGCGCCATCATCACATCCGAATCTTCCGTTGTCACAAAAAATTTCATTTTTTTAAATGGCAGCTCCGGCATCACCTTTTCATAAATCAGTTTGCAAAGCACCTCCGTTTTGAGCGCCCCGCTGAAATCCCGCGCAATTTCAAAAACCTCCATCAGACTTAGCACCTGTTTTTCAAGACGGCTTAAATTTTCCACACGCACCTGGTACTTTTCTTTAAGCGCCCCAAGCTCGCGGCGGCTTTCTTCCATCTCCAAACAGGTTTCACCCAACCGGCTCTCCCAAAAAAAATTTAAAGCCCCCAGTGCAACAAGAAAAATCACTATCCCCACTCCAAAAAGCCCCATCTCAAAAGCGGGGTGCTGCCAGAAAAAAAATAGGTACAGGGCAGCCGCGGCGGCCAATATCGACCAGAAATAAAGCCGCTCGCCGGCGTGATGAAAATAGGCCGTCGGAAAAAGAAGTGCCGGAAACAAAATGTAAAAGGACAAAAAGAGCTGCTGCGTCTGGTGATACACAAAAACCGCCAGCAGCCCAAAAACGGCCAGGGTCAGGATTCGTTTGTACATACGCGGTTGCGTCCCAATGATTTTGCGCGGTAAAGCGCCTTATCTGCTTTCTCCACAAGCACTTGCACATCCAGGGTATCTTCCGGCATCACGGCAACCCCAATGGAAACCGTCATTCCGACCCTCTCACGGCGTAGTTCAAAAGGAGACTCCGCAACTCGCTGCCGAATACCCTCAGCCACCCGAACAGCCTCTTCACGCGACGTATCAGGCAGCAGCACGGCGAATTCCTCGCCGCCATAACGCGCTAAAATGGCATGTTCTGTCGATTCTTTCATGATCTGCGCAAAACGAATCAGCATTAAATCACCGGCTCCGTGCCCAAACCGGTCATTGCAAGCTTTAAAATAATCCAGGTCACACATGAGCAGGGCCAATGATCGTTTCGTGAGAAGCGTGCGGCGATGCTCCTGCTTGAAACGTTCGAAAAAATGGCGCCGCAGGTACAAGCCAGTCAAGGAATCCCGAATGGCCAACTCCTCGGTTTTTTCATAAAGCTTGGCGTTGGAAATGGCGGAGGACCCAAGAGCCCCGATGGCATCTAGCAGCCGCAGGTCATCATTGCTGAAAATTTCAGGGCACGCGGCGTGAATGCGCAGCGTCCCCATCACGCGCCCCTCGTGCAAAAGCGGCACGGCGATTAAACTTCGAACATCCTCGCGCTTCATAGTCTGGTGCAGGTCGAAACGAAAATCCTGATGCGTATCGTTGATAATCAATCGCTTGTTATTTTTGACGACCCACTCATCAAAGAGATCCGCCTCCTGATGATTTTTTTTTTCATAGCCGGGAGCAAGTTTACACGCCACGACCGTCAAAACACCCCCGGCAACACCCGGTGTGCCCGCCAGAGCAATCACCACCGCATCACCGGCTGTGACAAATTCAGTGGTGCGTCCCGAAAGAATCTGACAGACTTGTGAAACTGAAAGTGTGGTTGAAAGTTCCTCGGCGGTCTTTCGCAAATGGTAATAAGTTGAATATTTTTCAAAAAAAATACTGATCCCCTCCCCCTTCGTCCGGTAGGAAACCTCCAGCGCATTTTTTTCATTTTGAAATTTCTCCTGATCCACTAAAAACGCCGCCGATTGGCTTTCAAAATTATCTCCGACTTTAAAAACCATCCAGGAAAGAATGGCGTATTCGGCCACAAACCAGGAGAAACTTGGGGAATGCGAAATATTAATCGCTAAAAAAACAAACGCCGCTGCAACGGCACTAAAACCCAGCCCGCCGGGCACCTGCAATGAAAACCATCCGCCCAAAATCACAGGGAGAAAAAGACTGAGCGCGAGCGCGATGCGATTGAGATAAATTTCAGGGGTGACCGTATCGCGAAGACCCGACAAAGAGGAAATAACCACAGCGGACAAAAAAAGAAGCGCCAGGAGACTCAAGATAAATACGCCCTGGCGGCGGGCGGAGGAGGCAAGCATCATCGTTGCAACTCTCCTTGAAACGAGCCTTTTGAACGCTGCCCATCGATCAGCATGGCCTTGCTGTCAAATGCAGAGGCGTGGAAGAAGCAAGTTCCCTATTAAAAAATCGCAGCCTGGGTCACAGGATCAAAAAAATGGGCTTTGCTCATGTCAAAAACAACCTGCAAATCCTGGTTAATTGTCGCCGTATCCTGGTTTGTGACACGCGCGACAAAGTTGTTGCTGCCCGCATTGAGGTAAAGGTAAATCTCAGCACCCATGGGTTCCACGACATCAACCGTCGCCGTAATTGTAAATTCGGGCCGTGCATCCTGGGCAAAGATCTTATCGTAAATATCTTCGGGCCGAACACCCAAAGTCACGTCTTTGTCACGATAACGTGCGATGTGGGTATTGTGCTGCGGCAGAATCCGCAGTTTAACTCCGCGCTCCTGAAAAAAATAGTCACCGCTCTGACAAGTGATGCGCCCTTTAAGAAAATTCATGGGCGGCGAACCGATAAAACCGGCCACAAACTGATTGACCGGAGATTCATACAACGCGACGGGCGTTGCCACCTGTTGAACTTCCCCCTTATTCATCACCACAATGCGATCGCCTAACGTCAATGCTTCGACCTGGTCATGCGTGACATAAATCATTGTCGACTGCAGGCGCGTGTGCAGCTTTTGCAACTCCATACGCATCTGTACCCGCAATTTGGCATCGAGATTACTCAAAGGCTCGTCAAAGAGAAATACTTTAGGTTTACGCACAATCGCACGGCCCACCGCTACGCGCTGGCGTTCTCCGCCCGAGAGCTCCTTGGGTTTACGTTTCAGCATCGACGCCTGGTCAAGCCCAAGGATCTCTGCCGCTTCCATCACACGCCGCTCAATTTCACGCTGCGGGTATTTGCGAAGTTTGAGCGCAAACGCCATATTTTCATAAACGCTCATGTGCGGATAAAGCGCATAGTTTTGAAAGACCATGGCGATATCTCTGTTTTTGGGGGGAACATCATTGACAATCTGCCCATCAATCAGAACTTCGCCCGAGCTGATATCTTCGAGACCGGCCACCATGCGCAGTGTCGTTGACTTGCCACATCCCGAGGGTCCGACCAGCACAAGAAATTCTTTGTCAGCGATTTCGAGATTAACTGTCTTGACCGCAAACCTCTCCTGCGAATAGGCCTTGCATAAATTTTTCAAAACAACAGTGGCCATGGTGTTCAATTCTCCCGGGTGTCAAAAAAACCAATAATGAGGCTCAATCGCGTACGCAGATCATGCCGCGGCACGACCATGTCAATCAATCCGTGTTCAAGCAAGAATTCCGACGTCTGAAAATCTTTGGGCAGTTTCTGGCGGATCGTTTGCTCAATCACTCGCGGTCCGGCAAAGCCGATCAAAGCCCCCGGCTCGGCCACAATTACATCGCCCAGTGAGGCAAAGCTCGCCATGACTCCGCCCATCGTCGGGTTGGTTAGAACAGAAATATAAGGACGGTCCGTCTTTTTAAAACGCGAAAGAGCCATCGAGGTTTTAGCCATTTGCATGAGGCTCAACGCCCCTTCATACATGCGCGCGCCGCCGCCGGATCCCGAAATAATCACCAACGGCAAATCCTCCTCAGCAGCCCGTTCAATAAGCCGTGTGATTCGTTCTCCCACCACCGAACCCATGGACCCCATGATAAAACGTGAATCCGTGGCACCAAAGGCCAGCTTTCGGCCATTGAGCGCTCCGATTCCCGTCAAACAAGCGTCATTCAACCCCGTCTTGCGCTGGTCTTGCTTCAGCTTTTCACTATACGACTTGACACCCTCGAAGTTAAGAGGGTTTAAACTGCGCAGGCCCTCATCCATTTCCTTAAACGATTTACTGTCGAGCAGCTGGCTAACACGGCTTTTGGCGCCCACGATAAAATGATACGAGCATTTGGAACAAACCGAGAGGTTATCGCGCAAAGCCCCATTAAAAAGAAGCTGGCCACAGCTTGGGCATTTTGTCCAAAGGCCGGCCGGGACGCTTTTTTTCTTAAGGCCGCTTGTGATCGCAACGGGTGCCGATACGGCTTCTTTCTTTTCGTCTTGTTCAGCAAGCATGAAGACAGCTATGTGAGCCTTTTGGGTTTAATCTGGGGATTTCCGCATCAAGTAAATGAACGGAAGTCATTTTGAAACATGAATTTGGGATTATAGGTGCCGCCTGAAACCCTGTCAAATTTTTTATCCTTTCCGGGAACCTTTACTCAAGGCAGGGTTTCATGCTATTTTTGTTTTATGGATCAACGCTTTCATCTACAGCAATCACAGAAACAGATACTTTCACCCCAAATACGGCAATATTTTAAATTGCTGCAGATTCCCCGTGCTGAGCTGGAGCAAACCATTCAGGCGGAGATGACGGAGAATCCCCTGCTCGAGGAAAACCCAGCCGTCTCCGGGGCCGACGAAGTCTCGGCACCGGCGGAAACGGTCCGAGAACCCCTCACAGACACCCCCTCTGAAATTCGCCCGGGCGAGAGCTTTGACGCCTTCGACCGAATGGATGGAAGTCTGCGCGGCGACTGGGAAAGCGACGACCTCTCACGTATCGATGTCAAGGCCACCCAAAAGCTCCGGGACTTTCAGGACACCCTGCTGACTCGGCCAGAAACGCTGTCTGAATATCTCTTATGGCAGGCGGGGCTTCTCGATCTAAGCGCGGGCGAGCAAAAAATAGCTGCGGAAATCATTGGGAATATGGATGAATCTGGCTATCTGAAATCGAATCCAGAGGAAATTGCCCTAACCTGCGCTGAAACGGCTGCGACCGTTTTGCGCATCCTCACCTTGATTCAAACCTTTGATCCTCCGGGCATCGGCGCACGGAATCTGCGCGAGGCTCTTTTGCTGCAGCTCAATCGTAAAGGCGCTAAGGCTGCACTGGCACGGGCTATTGTTGAAAATCATCTCGGACTTTTGGAAAAAAGAGATTTCCGTCAAATCGCACGCGTTCTGCAAACAGATGCAGGCCAGGTGCAGACAGCCGTTCACCAAATCACCGGCCTGGAACCCAAACCCGGCAGAGCTTTCTACAGCAATGCCCCCACCACCATCATCCCGGATGCCACCGTGTCTTTCAGTGACGACGACCCGGAAAAACTTAAAATAGAAATTCACGACGAACCCGCCAAAGCGGTGCGCATCAATGCCTATTATCGGCGATTACTCCGCAGCCGTTCCTCTGATGAAAAGACAAAAGCCTTTATCCGCGAAAAACTTCAAGCGGCTTTAAATTTTCTTAAGGCCCTGGAAATGCGCGGGGGCACCCTTCGAGCCATTACTGCTGAAATTGTCAAGGTGCAAACCGCGTTCTTTCACCACGGGTTTTCCCACCTGGTTCCCCTGCGTCTAAAAGATGTGGCCAATGCCATCGGGATTCATGAATCTACCGTGAGCCGTGCGATTCAGGGTAAATACATTTCGACCCCGCAAGGCACACTTCCTTACAAAAGTTTTTTTTCAACACGGATTGAAACAACGACGGGGGACGTAGAATCCCAAAAAAGCATTCAAGAACAAATTCGGCAAATCATCCAGAAAGAATCGGCGGCAATGCCTTTGAGCGATCAGAAAATAGCCACCCAGCTGTCAGAACGCGGCATCAAAATTGCCCGAAGAACCGTCGCTAAATATCGTGAGATGCTTAAAATTAGGCCGACGAACCTTCGAAAGAAACGTTAGGCCGTTGGGAACCCTTTATCCGTATTTGTCACGAGTTGCAAGAATGAAGCTGGCGGTCGGATTCGAACCGACGACCTACGGTTTACGAAACCGTTGCTCTACCAACTGAGCTACGCCAGCGTAAATAAGGAAGAGGGAAAAGACGCGCGGGCTCTGGACGTGGGTGAATTATAGTGATTTCGCGCGGGTTTGCAAAAATAAAATCAGGCCGGTTTGCCCCAAAGGTATCCTTGACCATAAAGAATGCCTGCGTCTTTGACAATCTGCAGTTCTTCTTCTGTTTCAATTCCCTCAGCAATAATGGTCACATCTAAACTGCGTAGAACCTTTAAAAGACGATTAAGCAAATGAACGCGGCCCGGCGTCTTATGAATTCCGATAATGCAACGTTTGTCGATTTTTACAATCTCAGGTTCAAGAATGATCAGACTCTCCAGGCTGCTGCGGCCGAATCCGATGTCATCCATCGCCATTAAAATTCCAGCCTCACGGAACATCGTGACCGACTCAAGCAGGTTGGACGGATCGCCGATGATCTGCTGCTCGCTGATCTCGATACAAATACTGCCAGGCTTGTAATTCTCGGGCAGACTTTCCAGAATACTTGTCGGAGCAATGCCAAGCATGGTCGACGGAAAAAGATTGAAATGTCCCCGCTCTCCGCCGGGAAGCCCTGCTAAGCCGCCCATGCAATTTTTAAAACAGTAGTGATCCACGAGCGCCAATAGATTATTTTCCTGGCAAAGCCGAAAAAACTCATCCGGGGTTTGAAAACCTTCCAGACAAAATCGGCTTAAAAACTCATACGCCACCGTTTTGCCGGTTCCCAGTTCAAGGATCGCCTGTTTAACAGCCCTGAATGAATTCCGCTCCTTCAAGAGATTGAGAACGTCTTGAAGCGCATAGTGTTTGGGCGCCTGCGTAATTTCCGAATTGCCAATCACCACGCAATCTTTTCCGCCCATCTTGCTTTTACGCAAAGCCACCTGCACCTTCGCAAGCAGTTCGTCAATCGAAGGCGTCTCAGCAGTCACCTCCGTAATCCCGATGCTGGCCGTCACCTGAACAGGCTTTCCACTAATCATCATGGGTGTCGTAGAAATCGCTCTGCGAATTTTTTCGGCAACCAAAAGCGTTTCTCCCAGCCGAGTGCGCGGCAGCAGAATCATGAATTCATCTCCGCCGATCCGCGAAATCAAATCGGTCGCTCGCAGAACACCTTGCATACGAATCGCCACTTCCCTGAGCACCACATCCCCGGAAGAATGGCCGAGCGCATCATTGATTTTTTTAAAATCATCCAGGTCGGCCAGCAGCGCGACTGATTCCATCCCCCGCTTCACCCAGGCAATCTCGCACGACAGCGCCTGCTGCAAACCACGCCGGTTTAAAAGCCCGGTCAAGGGGTCTGTGATCGTCATTTGCTCCAGGTTTCTTTTAAGTTCACACCTCTCGACCGAGTAACGAATGGCCCGGATTAAAAGATGGTGTTCGAATTGTCCTTTAATCAAATACTCCTGGGCCCCATGCTTGACCGCATTCAAACCCATCGATTCATCGTCATTGGCAGTCATCACGATGAGCGGAATGGCGGGCGCGCATTCATAGGCACGGAAAAAGGTTTGAAGGCCGCTGCTATCGGGCAGTGTCAAATCCAGCAAAAGCACCTCAAAATTCTCACTCGCCAACCGTGTCAACCCTTCTCGCAAATTACCGCAGCTTTCGATTTGGAATGTCACTGAGGCCGATTTCGCCAACATGCTGCGAATCAGCTTTTCCTCCACCAGACTATCTTCGATAATTAAAATCTTCATGGTATTGGATAAATCGATACCGACTGGGCGCGGCGATGAATTCTGCAAGCGAGTCGGTAAAATGGGACGGGTGTCCTTATGAGGTTAGGTGAAAATTTCCATTCGCAGACGCGTCAAAAGATCGCGGCTGTCCTGGTATGTCACTAATTTATTCTTTGGAAGTTCGCGAGACGCCTGAATTTCAAGATTCTTAGGGCAAACCACCAGACAAGGGATCTTTTGGGTCTCAGGACTCTGATGGGTCTGAATAAACAGTTTCGCGGCATTAAATTTCTCGGGTTCTTCCCAGTATTGGTACAAAATGTAATCGGGCTTCTGTCCTAGCGCGATTGCAATGGCCTCGTTTTCATCCGAGGTCGTCAGCACCGTACACCCCAACGGCTGAAGGTAATCCGAAATTTTCCCTAACATAAATCGCTCCATAGCGGCGACCAAAATCTTCGGCGGATTTGCCATTTTCTGTACGCTAACAGACGCGTCTGCTTGAACTTCAGTTTGTTTGCTCCCAACCCCGCAAGCCTCCCCCAAAACAGACAAGAGCTCTTTCATCTCGAACGGTTTATTCAAAAAAGTATAAATCGAAGCAAAATGAAATAATTCTTTCATGGAAGGCCGGCCCGAAATAACAATGACTGGTATTTTACCGCAATCACCGGGTAAGGCACGCATCTGCTCAACCGCTTCAAAACCCGACATATCCGGCATCAGCACGTCAAGAATGGCTGCGTCGTAGCGAAACGATTTAATTTTTTCAAGACCCTCCCGAACGGTATTGGCAAAGTCAGCGTGATAGTCACCCGTCTTTTCAAGATTTAATTTGAGGATTTTGCACAAAATCGGCTCATCATCAATAATCAGAACATTTTTCATTGAAAAATCCCGCTGGGTACTGCCCTGCTATTAGCCTGAGTTGTGATACATCTGAAGTGTAGCACATTCTAGCAAACTCTGTCAGCGTAAGCCGTTAGAATCCTTAAAGCATCCAAAATCCTAAAAGGGTCTTGCCATCGCAAATCTGCCTATCCCGAATCATCCGACGAATTTGACCTTTGGTGAACTCACCCACCTCAATTTCTTCATCCTCGTCGCCTTGGGCCTTTCGGAGAATAAGATCGCGGGCCAGAAAAAGATGCATGATCTCACTGGATATCCCAGGTGTTGGATAAAAGGAAATAAGCCGTCTTAAGCGGCGCGGCCAATACCCAGCTTCTTCCGAAAGTTCCCTTTTGGCGGCAAGCCTCAGTGATTCGCCCGGATTCACCCCACCCGCCGGCCATTCCCAGAGCCACTCGCGCACTGCGAAGCGAAATTGGCGAATCAACACAAAACGGTCAGGTCCGATCTGCGGAATAATCACCACCGCCCCCGGATGCTCGATAATCTGCCGCGATAGACACCGCCCGCTCGGCATCTGCACATCGCAATCCACCAAATGGATGGGTCCTTTAGAAAAAATAACGCGACGGCTTTTGACCGAAAACTTTTTCATCTCTTTTTTCTTTTTCACTGCTGTCATAAGGCTAATTTCATTTGTTCGGACGAAGCCATCAAGGCTTCGCCGAACCATACTTTTTGCACCAGCAAAAGTATGCGCCCGGCTGGAATCGAACCAGCGACCCCCTGCTTAGAAGGCAGATGCTCTATCCAACTGAGCTACGGGCGCACACACATTAAAATTACAAAATTATATCAATATTTTTTCCGCGCCCTGCACCCGACGCTTGCAGCGCCTCGCAGAGGCAATGCAGCTTAGCGGAGTGGTGCGGGGGCTTAAATGCCTTAGGCACTGGCGGGATTCAAAACGCGCGCCAAGAATTTGAGAATGTCCGTTTTCGTCACAATGCCCTGAAGACGGCGGCCGGCATCCACCACTGGAATACAACCGAGACGTTCCGCAGTCATTTTTTGGACCGCCAGGGCCAGCGTGTCATCAGGCCTCAACATCACCACCGGATACGTCATGACTTTTTGCAGTAAAATCGCATCGAGGGCCGCTCGGTCATAAACATCCCCCTCGCTTGTGCGGCGCGGCGACAAAATTCGATAAAGATCACGCTGGCTGATAATACCGGCCACATGTTCATACTCATCCATGACGGGCAAATGCCGAACGGCGCGAGTTCGCATGATTTCTTCCACTCGGCTAAAAGTCGCTTGGATGCCGATGGTCACCACAGGATGATGCATGACCTCATGAAGCAGGATGTTTTTCATTGGAAACCTGTCGCTCTAGGTTCTGTTGACCCCAATGCCCCGAATAATAGAACGCAAGCACGATAATCCAAATCAAAAGCGGGAAAAAAAGAAGCCCCACAATGATTTTTTTAAAAAACTCATTTTTTTCCATGTCTCATCAGCCCCAGGGCATTGCTTAGAGTTTAGCTGAACTTCCTTTGGACGCCTCGACGGAATCGCGGAAGGGATGGTTTTTGATCATCTTGACAATGTAATACTGATTGGTCTTTCCAAGAAAGCGGCGGTAGAGACGAACCCTCCGGCCATCGATCGACCATAAATCGCGATAGCCTAAAAAGTCAGCGCGCCGATGAAATTCCAAAGATCGCCGAACATCAATTTTGCGAAGTAAAATGGAATCACGTTTTAGAAAAAGAGCGGGGCCAATCAGCGCCCCTTCCCGAATTTCCACCCTCAGCATGGGGCGCAGGATCAGAAAAAAAAGTCCTACTAAAAACATATTGCACCCCATCGCCAGGCTCAAAGCGGCCCGTTCAGTCAGAAAATTTGCCGCCAATGCAACAAAAACAGAACTGTTTAAAATGAGGAGCCCATCGATTAGAACGCGGACAGGCAGTCTAAATATTTTGTTTTCTTCCGTCATAAATCTTTCAAAGATTTGTTGAGCAGGGATGCTCTTTTATCGGCTAGTCGCCTTTGATTCTTCAAAGGCATTGTCCTCATTCGCATCATTTTAATTCGATTGTCTCCGGCAGCCAAGCGTCACCTGCCGGACCATGGCCTGAAACATAAAAAAAGGGAGCAGCCTGCGGCCCAGCAAAATGGGGAATGCTGCCCAGCCCGCGGGATAGCGCAGCCTTTTTTTTCCATCCGTTGCCGCCCGGTAAATCACCTGTGCAACCGCGTCTGGTTCGGAAGCAAACCCGGCAACAAACCGGTCCATGCGCCGGGTCACATCCCCCATAACCGCCCCATAGACAGAATCGCCGTCTCCACCCACAGCCTCCGCCGATCGTCCATAAAAATCAGTCTTGATCGGCCCTGGCTCTACGATCTTAACCCGCACTCCAAGGGAATCCAGCTCATAGCCAAGCGCCTCGCTAAATCCTTCAATCCCCCACTTAGTGGCGTGATAAACGCTATAAAATGGGAATGTAACTCGCCCACCTATGGATGCGATATTAATAATTATCCCACTTGATAGCCTTAAAGCAGGCAATGCAGTTCGGGTGACATCCATCAATCCAAGCACATTGGTTTCAAACTGACGCACGAGCTGTTCACGACTAAAGCGTTCAAAAGGCCCTACCAACCCATAGCCCGCATTGTTGACCACCACATCGATGGATCTGAATGAATTCAGCGCGTCCGAAATTGCTGCCTGCACCTCTGGTGGGTCCGTCACATCGAGGCGGAAACAGATCACTCCTGGTAATTTTTGAAGCTTTGTCTCTTTTTCTGGAGACCTCATAGTGGCGGCCACCCGCCACCCCTTGGCAGAAAAAAGTCGTACTGTAGCACGACCTATTCCGCTCGAAGCTCCGGTGATGAAAACGGTTTTAGGCAACGCCACCTGTCATCTCCTCCGGCTCGGTCTCATGGAATGATTCAGAACTCATGGCTCTGGCGCGCCCGATAAAATCTTGCATTTGCATTCGAAGTGATTCAAGCCCTGTCGAACACTGCGCAGATAGCATCACCCCCTCAGGGAAACGCTCAAGAATCCGCCGTTTTTCATCCTCCGGCACAAGATCGGCCTTGTTCAAAACTAAAATCTGCGGCTTGCCGCTTGCATTAATTTCTCCAAGCACCGTCTCGACACTTTTTTTACGTTCTCCGACAACAGGATCAGACGCATCCAGCACATGAATCAAAAAGTCGGCTTCAGACACTTCTTCGAGCGTGGCATGAAACGCTTTCACCAGCCCATGAGGCAGATCACGTAAAAAACCCACGGTGTCAATCAGCAGAACACGCGAACCGTTTTCAAGTATGCAAAGGCTGGCCTTAGGATCAAGCGTCGCAAACATTTTATCTTCAATATACGTTTCAGCACCGGTTAAGGCTTGCAATAGGGTCGATTTACCCGCATTGGTATAGCCCACAATGGCAGCCGTCACCAGGTTTTTCTTCTTGCGTCCGGCGCGGATCAATCCGCGATGTTCACACACCTTTTCCAGGTCTTCCTTGACGCGTTTAATACGCAATCGTACTTTGCGGCGATCGGTTTCAAGCTCTGTTTCACCAGGACCGCTGGTACCAATGCCACCTCCAAGACGAGAGAAAACAACCCCCAACCCCCCAAGCCGGGGAAGCATGTAATTGAGCCGCGCTAACTCTACCTGCAATTTTCCTTCTGACGATTTCGCCCGCCGCCCGAAAATATC
>CAYMUZ010000079.1:0-15830 GCA_964393875.1 uncultured bacterium
CAGTGACGACCAGGACTGGTAGAGAAGTTGTTTTGCAGAGCCTTACGGAGGAAATGTGAAAAAACAACGGGTTTGGCCTGCAATCAAAAACACTCTAGCGCTGGTCCTCTTTTTAGCAATGGCCGGGTGTGCTCAGCGAATGGAGACCAAAAACGGATATCCGGCCATTCAACTACCGCCTGAAGTTTGGGAATCGGCGGCACAGACCGGAAACGCAACGGCCGCAAAGGCGGCTGCGAAGCCCGCCGATGAAAATAAAACCGCCGTTGCGCAGTCTGCGGCCGGCAGAAGGAATGAGGGAATCGTGAAAGTAAAGATTCAAACCAGTCTTGGAGATATTGAAGCGGATCTTTTTAAGGCCGATGTGCCGCGCACGGTCGAGAATTTTGTCACGCTGGCCAAAAAAGGTTTTTACGACGGAATCATTTTTCATCGCGTGATCCCTGATTTCATGATTCAAACGGGAGACCCCCGTGGTGACGGCACCGGCGGGCCCGGATATACCTTCAAAGACGAATTCTCTCCGCGTTTACGGCATGATAAAGCGGGGGTGCTTTCCATGGCCAATGCCGGCCCCAATACGAATGGGAGTCAGTTTTTTATTACGGATGCCCCGACGCCGCATTTGAACGATCGGCATTCGGTGTTTGGCCAGGTCACAGCGGGTCTCGAGGTGGTGAAAAAAATTGCACGGGTGCCGCGCGACCGCAATGACCGTCCGGCTGAAAAAGTAACGATGCTCAAGGTGACGGTGCTAGACGCGGCGGTGGAACATTAACCGAGGGGGACATGGCCTTTAAACCCAGGCTTAAGGGATTTCACGCGACAGTGCTTTGTTTAGGCGCGGTCGCGTTTTTTATTTGGATTTTTCAACCGGCCGGAAGACACAGACCCTTGGCGGTTTACGTGATTACCGCGGAAGCAGCAGACCAAAGCTTCTCGACGATGACCGGAGTGGGAGAGGTCATTCGCAACCGGGGAAAAATCCAGGGGTTTTCAGTTCTCAAAAAGGACCTGCCAGCCTTTTTTAATCGACAGCCGGTTTGGGTCCGCTACGAGGCGGAATGGGCCTGGCGGCTATCGCGTTGGACTCGCATGACAGGGGGTGCCACTCATTTTGAAAACGTGCAAGCGTTTGGCCCGCCGCCGTGGGAATTTCAAATGCGCAAGACCGCGCATATGGGTGACCTTCAGTTTTACAGAAGAAAAAAGTAAAATAGAAAAGCCCCTCCCTGATTTGGGGAGGGGCTTTTTACGAAACGTTGTCTGACGTGAATCTACTTGATGTATTTAAGCTTATTCTGAGCCGTTTTTTTCTGTTCGGCCGCCAATTTTGCTTTTTCCTTTTCTAAGTCATCAAGCGCTTTCTGCCGTGATTTTTCAAACGCTTCGCGTTCGGCATTCAGGGAATCCTGCTGTTGTTTCCAATCGACCGACGGCTGTTCGGACTGTGCCGGCTGAACCACGGGCTGGGGCGCTAGCGAAGTGCCTTCAAGGCAGTTGGAATAGGAGGTCGAGAGGGGAAACCCATTGTAATTGGGAACCCAGAAAGTCAGAACATCGAGGGCTCCGGAGGTGACGCGCAGGGCGGAACACCCCAGGCCGCTGCCGAGACCCGACATGGTGCCGATAAAAGCAGGGCCGTTTTGTGTCCCTTCCACAGTGTGCACTAGGAGGTCGACGAAGCAGGTGCCCACGTTGACCAGGCCGCGTCCGAACATTCCGCCTGCCTTGGTTCCGTAGTCTTCCGATTTGGCCATGCTCCAGGCATCATTGGCCTGCGCATTGTGCGGCAGGCCAATCAAAACCGCAGCCATGAGTATCAAACTTGCTTTTTTCATTGTGAAGCTCCTTATCGCAGACAGGTGAAAAATTAAATGTCAGGAAAGCGACGGCTTTCTTTGCATTTCAAAAAAGGTGGCTCCATTATAAGAATTTCAAGCGCCGCATCAAGGCAAATTCGCTTTTTTTGATCCCACGTCTGTGTTGCTCGATGCTTCAGCTATCAAGTTTTTTGTTTTTTGCGCGTAATACTTAAGACTCATGCCTAGAGATCTCACTTTCCAGGATAAATACGGAAAATATCTGACCCTTGCCGGCGGTGTAGGGGTGCTCCTGCTGATTTGGTTCAGCGCCAAGCACATTCTCCATTATTGGCAGGCGTCGGTGGACATTTTTCGGGCGGAGAAAGTTCAGATTGAAACGGATAAAACCGGCCACTACCAAAACACCGAATCGAACCATCGGAAATTTATAGAAATTTGCAGGCTCTCCACGGAGGCCTACGAAAAAAGTCCTGTGGTTTTTAATTTGCAGGGAATTATGCGTGCGCGGCAGGCGTGTGTGATGACCGGCCGCAATCAGGCAGAGCAGAATTTCCGAGTGTTTGAGAAGCAATACAGGGAAAGTCATCCCCATGAACGCTAATCGCTTGAGGTCATTCTGGACGGGCCCCGGCTGGGTGGATGAGAAAATCGCCGTGCTTTCTTCCGACGATCTCTTGCATCAGATTTGTGAGTTGGCGGTGCGGAGGAATTTTAGGCCCGACCGCACGCCGCTTGAGTGGATGAGTCAGCTTATCCGAATGCATGAACGCGGCTGGCTTTACTGTTCGATGAAGGGATCGCGTCTTATGGCGGTGGCGGGTGCGTACCGGATCGGTGAGTGGGATTTGGAGTTGGCCGACCGCCTGCCGGAATCCGCGGGGGGCGATATCCTCTACATCCCGTTTCTTTTCTCGACTGAGGAAGTCTCGGTGGCTTGCCTGCGTGTTTTACGCTACGTGTTCAAGCAGCATGCGGGGGTGCATACGGTGATTTACAATCGCGGCAGCCTGCATGTTCGGTCGTTGAAGTCGGTGCGAGAGACGGTGTTTGATCCTGCAGGCGTTTCCTCCCTCCTCTCCGAATTTTCTCTCTAGCATTTCATAGATCATTTCATAGATCTCCGTACCCATCGTGTCCAAATCTGTCGTAAAATGCACCTCATGTCCATACTGAATCCAAAGTATCAGAGACTCCGTCGTCTTTTTCTCGAATCGATTCCCTCGTCGCGAATCTTTGACGATGCCCTTCGCACCCTGGCCTATGGCACCGATGCCAGTTTTTACAGGCTGATTCCCAAGCTGGTCGTGCGCGCGCTGACGCCGCAGGAAGTTTCATGGATCATGCGCTGCTGCCACAATGAGAAAGTGGCTTTCACCTTTAGGGCGGCGGGGACGAGCCTTTCAGGGCAGGCGCTGAGTGATTCGGTGCTGATTCTGATCAATAGCGGATGGAAAAATCTGGAGATTTTGGAGCAGGGGTATTTAATTCGGGTGGGGCCGGGCGTGACGGGCGGTGAGGCCAATCGTGCTTTGAAACCCTTTGGCCGGCGCATCGGGCCAGATCCCGCCTCGATTGATTCCGCAATGATGGGTGGTATTGCGGCCAACAATGCCAGCGGTATGTGCTGTGGTGTTGCGCAGAATACCTATCACACTCTGAAATCGCTGAAGGTTATTTTGGCAGACGGCACGTGTTTGGATACCGCCCGGACCGAAGACCGTGAGTTATTCAGAAATAAACATCCGGCTGCGGCGGATCTCGAGGAATTGTCGCGCGGGCTGCGGCTTCATCCGGCGCTTGTTGAGAAAATCCGTCATAAGTATCGCATCAAAAACACCCTGGGCTACCGGCTGAACGCATTATTGGATTACGAGCACCCGGCAGATATTCTTTCGCATTTGTTGGTGGGTTCCGAGGGCACGCTCGGTTTTATTGAGGAGCTGACTTTGCAAACGGTGCCGGAGCCATTCTGCAAAGCGACCGCGTTGATTCTCTTTTCCGATCTTGAAAAAGCCTGCAAGGCGGCGCAAAGGTTGGCCGGTTTACCCCTCGCGGCCGTTGAGTTGATGGATTTCTCCAGCCTGGAGGCCACGCAAGGGGCTTTGCGTGCAGCGATGCCGTGTGAACTGCGGGCAGGTATGGCCGCCTTGTTGATGGAGTCGGGTGCACCCAGTAAGATAGAACTGGATCGGCAGATCCTCTTGATTCAAAACGCGTTAAGTCTTGCGCTCGCCGGAAATAGTTTCTTCACGCAAGACCCTGCCGAAATTCAGCGCCTCTGGAAAGTTCGCAAGGAGCTTTTTCCTGCGGTGGGCGGCGTGCGGCCGGCAGGGCAAACGGTCGTGATCGAAGACATCTGTTTCCCTCTGGAGAATTTGGCCCGGGGCGCCCGTGACCTGCGATGCCTGTTGGACCGTCATGGCTACGAGGGGTCGGTTATTTTTGGGCATGCGCTGTCCGGTAATTTGCATTTTGTGTTTACGCAGGATTTTGGGGTTGAGAAAGAAGTGCTGCGTTACGCGTCATTTCTCGAAGAGTTGACAGAGCTTGTCGCCGTAAAGTTTGAGGGTTCCCTCAAAGCAGAACATGGGACGGGCCGCAACATGGCACCTTTTGTAGAAAAGGAATGGGGCCGGGATGCCTACGTGCTGATGCAGCGCATCAAAACGATTCTTGATCCGGAAGGCTTGCTCAACCCCGGAGTCATTTTGAATGCGGATAGACAGGCGCACCTCAAGAATTTAAAGCCGCTTCCACCGGCGGACCCGTTGATTGATGCGTGCACGGAATGCGGCTTTTGCGAAAGGGTTTGCCCGTCGCGCGAATTGACATTGACGCCACGTCAGCGGATTACGGTGTATCGTGAGATGGTGTCGCTGACACTCAGCGGACGAGATCGCTCCCGCCGGCGTGAGCTTGAAAAAGCTTTCCGGTTTCAGGGGGATGAAAGTTGCGCAGCCGACGGCGTTTGCGCGGTGGCCTGTCCGCTGGAGATTGATACCGGACAATTTATTAAAAAGCTGCGCGAGCGGCGGATGAGTAAACTCAAGACGCGGTTTGGCCTTTGGGCGGCAAAGCATTTCCAGGGAACATTGAATATCGTCAGGCTGTTATTGAAAACGGCCGATGTGGCGGCTCGAGTTGTCGGGGTGGAACGATTGGAAGTTTTAACGGCGGCCGTCAATAAAATTTCAGGCGGGCGTATTCCCCGTTGGATTCACGAATTACCGGCCGCCGGCCGTTTCAAAGCACCAAAGCATCTACGCGGGCTCAAGCCGATTGTTTATTTTCCTTCCTGCCTTGCGCGGACTTTTAGCGGGGCGGCGGAGGGTTTGCGCAGACCCCTCGTGGAGTCGGCACAGCGGTTGTTGGAAAAAAGCGGGCACCATGTCCTTTATCCGGAAGCGGTGGATCAACTGTGCTGCGGGCTGGCGTTCGAAAGCAAAGGGTTTGGGGCCGCGGCTCAGTGGAAACTTAAAGAGTTGCACGCAGCGTTGCAAAAGGCCCGTGGCGCCTCTGCGGCAATCGTTTTTACAGATACGAGTCCGTGTGCCCAGCGGCTAAAAAGGGCGTGTGGCAGCGGGCCTCGCGTGGTGGACCCCGCCGAGTGGATTGTTGAGAATACGTCACTTTTTGAAGGGGCTATCCAAAGGTGCGAGAGCGTGGCGCTGCATATTCCCTGCAGTGCGCAAAAACAGGGGCTTGAATCGCATTACCTCAAAGCGGCCTCCTTGTTCGCGGAAAAGGTGGTGCCCAGCGGCATCGCTTGTTGTGGCTTTGCCGGAGACAAAGGTTTGCATGTCCCTGCCCTGAGTACTTCGGCGTTGGAATCGATGAATGTCGAGGCGCTTGGAGTCAGGGGATGTTCCGCAAGCCTGCTTTGTGAAGCTGCGCTGTCTCGGCGTACCCAGGCCGGCTATCAGTCCCTGATTCAAGTGGCCGATTTTTGCTTTTTGCCGAAACCCGCCAAGTGATACAATACCAAAAATTTTCATCCTGAGGTTTTATGGGGGAGTGTGAGCATGCCTCACTTGTTTTCGTGTGGCTCGTCTGAAAATCCTGATCCTGAAAAAGCCATTCAGGAAACGGCTCAGAAAATCTGCGAGGGGCTTGGCGGCGCGCGCTGTGACCTTGCTTTTCTTTTTATTTCCGAGGGGTTTCAGGAATCGGGTACGGCGTCTTGGGTGCGAGCCTTTCGTGATGCTGTCTCACCCGTTCAACTGGTCGGCTGTAACTCGAGCGGGGTGATTTCCGGCGGCCGCGAGATCGAACTCACTCCAGCCGTGAGTGCGGTCGGTATGCATCTAGATGGCGTGAGAATTCAGCCGTTTGTTTTAACGCCTAAAGAAATTCATACGTTCGGCGAAACGCGCGGATTGGTGGAAGAACTGGATCTTTATCCGAACGAACAGCCGCATTTTATTGCGTTTGGCGATCCCGTTAGCTGTGATGTCCGCCGGTTGTTGTCTTCATTCAATGCCGGCTATCCCGGGTCGCCGCTCACCGGCGGGATGGCGAGTGCCGTGACACTGCAGGCCCCTAGTTCACTTTGGGTGGGAAGCGAGACCGTTTCCTCAGGGCTTGTCGGATTGGCGCTCTCAGGGAATATCGAATGCCTGACGCTTGTTTCTCAGGGCTGCCGGCCTGTGGGGACTCCGCTTGCGATTACTCATGCAGAAGACAATGTGCTTTTTCAGATTGCAGGCCGTCCCGCGCTTGAAGTCTTGCGTGAAACCTACCAGAGCCTGCCGCCGGAGGATCAGGAAATCGCTAAAACTTCTCTTTTTGTCGGGCTGGCGATGGACGAATCGGCAGAGCGTTTTGTCCGCGGGGACTTTTTGATTCGCAATATTATGGGTGCGGACAACGAAAAAGGGTCCCTTGCGATTGGGGAGATGCTTGAGCCCGGACAGACTATTCAGTTTCAACTGCGAGATCAGCGCGCTTCGTCAGAGGATCTGGAAGCGATGCTCAAACGACTTCCGAGACTCGACACCGCTCGCGCGGAGGGCGGATTGCTGGTCAGCTGTCTTGGCCGCGGGCGCGGTTTGTTCGGGGAGCCTGATCACGATGCCGGAATGATCCAAGCCTTGCGAGGGCCCCTGCCCCTTGCGGGCTTTTTTGCCAACGGAGAATTCGGGCCGGTAAGAAATAAAAATTTTATTCATGGGTATACGTCGAGCCTGACTCTTTTTCGCGAGAAAATTTCGACACCGCCGGATCGGGGAAGCCTATGAAGTTAGACGGCCATTCTTCTTTTAAACGTGCCATGGTGGCCGGCGTTCTTTTTTTTACGGTGGGCTGTTCAGGGTCTCACGTAAAAGCAAAATACTATCTGTACAGGGCTGGGCAGTCTTTTTATGAGACGGACAACAAGCTGCGGAGAATTCAAAAAATGCCGTTTGACGCGCGCAAACCTTTTTACCGGAACGCCTGCGACTATTACCTGAAAGCCTACAAAGCTGATCGACACGTTTTCAATCTTGAAGAAATTGAACACGCCCTTCAGAGTTGTGAATCAGCGGATGTGACGAACGCCGCCATTTTGTTTCAGCAGTTTGAAGCCGCCTATGAAAAAAAACATCCCGTTGAGGCCGATTACGGCATGATAAGCGGTGCCGCCGTTTCCGAGGGGTGAGGACGGGATCTTCCATGGCGCTGGATACACAGGGGCTTTTTTTATCGCCGGCGTTTAAGGCTCTGGGGCGTTTTGATCGAGTGAGTTTCGGCGGTCTGACAGAGGGGGGCCGGCCCTTCTACGATACGCTTCAGGGGGAGGCTGAAGGTCGTTTATTCACAGCCTTTTTTTTGAGCGCTGAGGACGCAGAGGTTTGGAAAGCATTCTTAGACGTGCTTGACCATGCTCTCAAAACAGCAGCGGCTTCTCTGCTCGGATTTTTTGGATTTCAGATGATTGCCTGCGAACTTTCTGTGGGGATTCAGCATTTTGATTGGGGACGCCTGCCTCAGCTTTTGGTCAATCACGGCCGTGCGATGGTCGTGGGCGAAACTCGCCTGATCCAATTTGGCGCCCTTTTTGGATTATTTCATAAACGCATGCCGGAGTCCTGGGGCCGCATCGAACGAAAATTTGTGGTGGAAATTTATCGCCGTGAAAATGCACAACTCGATCTCTACTTAAAACAACTGCTTCGTGACGCCTCTCCTAAAGGGCTCGAAAACCTGCCGCTAAACGTCGTTGCATTTGACCTGAGCACGAAACCTGTTTTGGATCCCGCCAATCAGGAACAAGCGCAGCGGCTTGAAAAATGGTGTTGGGAGGATTTGGCAAAGGGCCCCAGCGTGCCATCTGTGAGGATGATTCATTCCGGAAAAGAAATCTTTGTCAATTCCGTCACTTGAGTTCTACAAAAGGATGGGTTGTGAAATATCTTTTCAGGGGGATACTGCTTCTTTGTGTTTCGGGTTGTGCGGGTAGAAATCAGCCCGCCTCTTATCAAACGCGCGCAGTGATTCTCCAGATTCAAAATGAACTGGAAAGCTCTGGGCTGCTGCTCTTGCATGAGCGCGTAGCCGGTTTCAAAAATCGCGAGGGGCAGGTGAGCAGCATGGCCCCCATGCCCATGTTTTTTCAGGCGGCTCCGGGCATTTCGCTCCGGAATCTTGAACGGGGCGGCAAGGTCAAGGTGGCATTTCAGATGGACTGGACTCCGCAAACTCGACTGCTCATCACGGCGATTGAAAAGCTTTCCAAAGAAACTGTCCTCAACTTCGAAGGCATGGAAGTCGAAGTCTAAGCAGAGTTGGGGCTGCGTTCGACGGGACATTGAGTCTGAAGGGTGAGGGGGGCGGATGAGCAGAAAACTTGCGGGTGTGATTGCGTGTATGCAGGAAATCGAACTCACCCTGGCAGAGATCCAGGACAGACCTCCGTTTAAAGCGACTAAGGGATTAGAAGAAATCCGTAAGCGGGTGGGTGCGTTTTTTGCTCAACCCGGCCGGCGCATGGCGGAAGAGCTAAACGGCCTTCTGCGAAGTCAGCTCAAAGAGTCTGCGGCGTATGCTTACCTGCGTGAAGTGGTGTCGGTGGACGGCCTGGATACCAGCCTAAGTTCTCTCGCCGGCGAACTGGCCGAATTACTCGAAGACCTGGGGACTGAATAAAATTCTCATTCCGGCCGATAAAAGACCGGTACCTCGGCAACCTTAAAATGATCAATTGTTATCTTCAATACCAGTCATCCTCGCATCCATTTTAAAGCAAGGGGGTTTTCCATGCAGCCTCTCTTTTTTGAAGCCGGATTTTTTGGTTTGCTCGGTATTTCTCTCGGAGGATTAGTGGCTTGGCAATGGACGTCCTTGGCGGCGCGGAAAAATTTTTCGGGACGTTTCCAAATCGTTGAAACCCGGATGAAGGCAGCCGAAAACCGTGTAGGGGTGCTCAAAGATCAACTCGAGAGCGCTCGTGCTGAAACCCTGCTGGCGCAGGAAGGAACGAATAGGGATCGGCAATCTTGGGCGCTTGAGACCGCCGGAATGAAACTGTCGTTTCAACACCAGGCGCTGCGTTTTGGCACCTATGCGCTTGCGGCCGGAATGTTATTTGGCGGGGCGATGGCCTGGACTGTGTCGGGATCTCGCGCAGAAGTGAAACATTTGCAGCGTGTCATGCAAATCGAAGTGGAGAGCCGCACAGCCCTGGCCGAGTTGACTCGCGCTCAAACCCGCCTTGAACAAACGCAGGGGGAAAATAAAAAACTACGAGATTCACTGTTTGCCGAAATGGAACAAAAAGCACTGCTCTATGCCAAACTTGAAGTTCTGCTTCAAGGGCTAAGCGGCGAAAAATGGGGCCGCGATTTCATTTTGAACCAGAAAAAACTCATCGAAGATTGGAACCTGCGCATTCGCGGCGACCAGACGGGTGAATCGACGCGTCTAGGCTCATTGCTCGCCCTTTCCAAATAACATCATCTCGCGAATAGCAGCTTCATGCAACGTCTATCCCTAAGCCGTATCCACGCCTTATTAAGAGCTTAATAGCCCGCAGCTCGTCGTATTATCAGTAAAAAACAGCCTTCGAATTTTTGACGCCATCCCCTTTAGCGGGTATACTTAACAACGTTTCCATTTTTTAAAAATCGCGGTGTTCTTTTATTGGTCCATTTGGAACCGGTACCCTTTTCCCTTTTTTTGAGAACGCATGACGATTGATCCGCAAAAACTTACTTTCGTGTGGCCCGCATTTTTGCTCCCGCTCATTCTATTTTTTTTAAACACGGGCGCTGCCTACAGTGGCCGTCCTTTCAAACAGGCCTGGTGGTGCCGGGGCGCCCATCTGCAGACTATTGCCGGCGGCTTATTTCGATCCGATCCCAAAGTACCGCTGCGCGAAGAACGGCTGGAAACGCCGGACGGAGACTTTATTGTCCTCGACTGGCTCGATGGCAAGGAACACGCTCCCCTCGTGGTCATTCTGCATGGCCTTGGCGGATCCGCCCGGGTTCCTTACGTCCATACGCTTTTAAAGAAAATCCAGACCGTGGGCTGGCAGGCCGTGGCCATCAACGCGCGCGGATCAACGGAACCCAACCGGCTTGCTGAAACCAACCATGGCGGACAGACCAAAGATCTGGATTGGACGATCCGGAAAATTATCGAACGGAAGAAAACGGACAAGATTTATTTGGTGGGTTTTTCCATTGGGGGAAATCAGGCGCTCAAGTGGCTTGGAGAACAAGGGGAACACGCGCCGGTCGAAAAGGCCGTAGCGGTTTCCGTTCCCTACAAACTCGCAACTTCGGTGCAAAACCTGGATAAGGGTTTTAATCGAAAAGTCTATACAAGCCGGATGTTGAAGAGTTTAAAAACACATGCGCTTGAAAAAGAACGCCGGTTTCCGGGCAGTCTCGACAGAAAGAAAGTAGCCGAATCAAGCACCTTTCAAGTCTATGATCGTGAGGCGACCGCGCGGCTGAACGGTTTTAAGAATGAAACAGAATACTGGAGCCAATCGAGCTCAGAAAATTACCTTTTAAAAATCAGGCGCCCCACCCTTTTGATTCATGCCGCAGACGACCCCTTTTTACCGGAACGCGACCTTCCTCTTGAAAAAATTAAACGCAATGCCAGCTATTTGGAATTGCTTTTAACTCCCGCTGGCGGACATTTGGGTTTTGTTTCCAGCAAGTGCCCTTTTAGGCTGGACGATTGGCTGGAACAAACCATTTTGGATTTCTTCACCGCTGAAAATACGAGTCGCGTGTAATTTAAAGCCGGCACTCCTGGTACCGGTACCTAAGGCTAGCATCTTCATGCAACGTCTATCCCTAAGCCGCATCCACGCCTTATTGAGGGCTTAATAGCCCGCAGCTCGTCGTATTATCAGTAAAAAACAGCCTTCGAATTTTTGACGCCATCCCCTTTAGCGGGTACACTTCCTTAACGTTTCCATTTTTTAAAAATCGCGGTGTTTTTTTATAAAAAACAAAGTGTCAAACACAAAAAACTATTTTAAGAAAATTGTCAGTGGCAGCCTCTGCCTTTTTATGCTGGCAGCAGATTTGGCCCGTGCAAACCCCGACCTGATACACACTGTTTCTCTGTCGGGGCGCGAAGTCTTTTCGCTTGCGTCGTTGCAAATTCCTTCAGAATTGGGGCGCATTGATGCGCTCTCTCTGCCGGCCGGGCGGGATCTCTCCGAGCCGTTCGTGATTCATCTCCAAACCGTACATGCTCATCCCGAAGCTGCTGAGCGCATTCATTCGATTGTGGATTATCTTCATAAAAACTACGGCGTAAAACTCTTGCTCGCGGAAGGGGCGTCAGACACACTTCGTCCAAAATTCCTACGATTTTTTTCAGATCAAAAAATGAATAAGCAGGCCGTGGAGACGCTCACAGAAAACGGGATTTTGACGGGCGCCGATTTATCTCTTTTGAATTCCGGAATGCATGCCGTGGGTGTGGAAACGCCTGCGGCCTACCGGCGCGCTTATCGGCAGTACCTGCAGGTGATGAGTTTGCGTGAGGAAAGCAGGGCCTGGATCGAGACAAACAGGGCGGCGTTGGGCCGGTCTGCCTCACGTGTCTTTTTACCGGAGTTGCGCGAGGTCGTGGAGGAGTGGCAGGGGTTTGAAAAAGGGGAAAGGGATTTAACGTCTGTTTTCCATTTTTTAAAGCGGGCGGCACTTAAAAAAATCGGGCTGGATTTCGACAATGCTTTTGCGCAGTTTGAGTGGCCGCAGCTTGCTCGTATGAGTGTTTTGGAAGAGCTTGAAAAACGTCTGAATGAGGCAGCGTTTCGAGACGAACAGACAAAATTGAAGAGCTGGCTTGAATCGAAACACCTCGACACGCGCTGGCTTGAGACGTTGATTGCGGCTGCGAAAGATTCAAAAAAGCGGGCAGGCATCGACCGTGCCGGTGCGGCGATTTTTTTAAAAGAGGTGTGGCCGCAAGGTTTTCAGATGCGCGACTATCCGCAAACCGCTTACCACATGGCGGTGCTTGTGCTTGAGAAAGAACTTGAGGGTGTCCAGCTTTCTGAGGAATTGGACCATATTTTTAAGAAATTACTGCATGCGAGCGCATCCAATGCAGAAGAGAAACGCCTGCTTAAAGAGTACGAAAACCTACGCCTTCTTGAGAAACTTTTGAAATTGGAGCTTTCTCCACAGGAATGGAAGAAAATTAAAAAGCGGCGTTTGTCACTCACCTTTCCAAAAGCCTATCCCCAGGCAGTGCATTTTTATGAACTGATGACGGCTCGCGAAGAAGCTTTTCTGAAAAATCTGCGTGAGAATGCGCGTAAAGCCCATGCCCCGGTGGTGGTTCTGGTGACAGGGGGCTTTCATGCGCCCGGGATGGCGCGGGCTTTCAAGAAAAACAAAATGGGCTACGCGCTGATCACCCCTCACATTTCAGCCGTGGCGGATTCGGCGCTGTACCGCAAGACGATGATGAGCGGTGCCCACCTGGAGCGTGTTTTACTGACACAGCCGGCAGCCGCTTCCCGAAGCCAAGGGTGGCCCGTACGCGCGGAGGCGGCTGCCGTTCACGAGGCTTTGAGAGATTTACTGCGCACAAATCCGGAAGGAATGCGTTCTTCGTATTTTAAAGATCGAAAAAGGCGCTCTGGAAAGGAGGGAGGAGTAGAAAATAGGGCGAATCAAATCGTCAGCGGGGTGAAGGCCGCCGACGTTGGAAGTGGTCAAATAGAAGAGCCGAAAAAACAAGCACCGCAATTACGGCCATGGCGGCTAAAGCAGCTTCAAACATGGTTTGCATCCTCTTTGGCGGGGCACATGAGCCAACCTGCGATGAAAAAGATAGTCAGGATGCTACTGCAGATGACGCGGGTTTTCAAACTAAATCCCTCTTGGAAGAGTTTACTTGCAAAGGCTCCTGCAAGGGTGAGGTGGTATGAAGTCATAAGCGTCGATGCCAGCAGTTTGCGTTTTGGGATTGTGAGCATGTCCTTCATGGTTGGATATTATCTATCACTGCAGTCCTTGCGCTCCGCCGCAAGGGCCGAAGTGCGCTGGAACGGGAGTCCCAGCACTCTTCGGGACTCGCCGCGGAGGTCTCGCTCCGAAGTGCGGGCCCCCGATGCACACGACGGGGAGGTCCAGCCACCTTCTGACGAACGCAGACTGGAAGTGGAGCGCATGAGAGAGCTTGTGCAGGCGTTGATTTCAAATTCTATTTTTTCTAGGGATGACTCGCAAAATTTAACCCAAGCTATGGAAGGATTCTCCGAGGGAACCTATGCGGAAAAAATTGAGCAAGTGGGAGAAGCGCTTTTCGAGGCGGCCATCCACGGCATTGGTATGGCGAATGTTTATTACGTTGTTTTGAGCAGAGTTGGCGTGCACAGTGCTGAGAGATCCCTGCTAGTTCGTGAGGCCCCAGAGAAGAGAAAACACCGCGCGACCCGAGCGGCGGCGGATCAGCTGATGAACGCGGCCCAGGATGCGTTCACTGTCAGCACGCAGGCCCTGCAAACTTACTATGACGACCGAAAAGATTCCCGCAATTTTTTTCGGGTTACGATGCGCACCATTGCCAACCGAATTGACGATACGGACTGGGTCCAGCGTTGTCGTCTGCAGCTATCGGAGGCACTTTATCGGCTTAAGGAATATGCCGCGGAACGCCACATCCTGGAACAGTTTTTAAAAACATCTAAAAAATTTAAAACTGCGCCGGAAGACCGGGCTGAGGCCGTCGTTCGTTATGCTCGGTTACTTCGAGAACAGTTTTATTCTGAGGCTTCTGCCAGAATTCCTGAAATGTTAGAGCTGCTGCAAGGGGTTTTTGAAGGCCTTCCAGACCCAGGGGATGACATTTTAAAGTTGTTGCGGGACGATCTTCTCTATGAGATGAGCACGTATCATCTTATGGCGGAGACGCCTGAGCATGCGCAACAAGCCTTGGAGAAAATCGCAAAGCTTTCCAATCCCAGTGCTGAGCACGCGGAAATTCTGAACATTGACGCCTACAGGCAGATCGGCCAATGGGACCAGGCCGTTGCTAAAGCGGAATTCTTTATTGACCAGCGAGTGCATTTGAGTACCCCGGAGGAGCGTGAGCTTTGGAAAAACTATTACCGGGGCTTGATCGCAGAGACGGCTGGAAAAGATGAGGAGGCGCTGGACTTCTTTCTTAAAGCGGGCAGCCAGGAAGACCCCGATTTAATGGCGTCCAATTATTTTGAGATCGCGGTTTTACTGGAAAAAATGGGGAGTCGAACCGAGGCTCTATCCCATGCCGCGGCCTTTTTTAAAGTGTACCAAAAAGCCAAGGGCAATGAGAGTTTTGATCTTTGGATCAACCAGCGCTGGGCGCTCAGCCGGCCCGACCAGCGTTCCCGCTTTTTGGATCTTGCGGAAACGATTTTTGAAAATCCGGTGCGGTGGCCGCAGGATGACTCGATGCACTCGCTGATTGCCCTGCTCGTGGGTTCTGGGCGCATGAGACCGGAAGCGATTCAGGAATCGATTCATGTTTGGATGCAGGCGCGGATTCGCGAGGGGCATTTCCTAGATTCGGAGCTTGCGGCGCTGGGAGGTGTTTTGAAAGGGCTGCAGGATGTTGCGCCTAACGTCATTCGCCCGCAGATTTTGGCATGGTCGGAGTTTTTGCGCACACGGGATATGCATGCTTCTGTCTGGTTGAAGCAGTTCATTCAAGAGAGCACCGCCTTTGCTTTGCAGCCCGAAGCCGTTGAAGCACTTCTGCGGCAGTTAACGACTCTCACGCTGGGCATTGAGAGTGATGAATCTTCGGGAAAGCCCAGTGCTTATCAAGTGCTTCTGGATACGCAGTTTAAAGATTTTATTCTCGCGCGTTTTTTTCATTCCGGTTATGACGCCGCCAAAGCCTTTGAAGGCGTCAGAGAAATCCGCCGAACGGCTGTTTCACTCGGGTATTCCCAGGGCAATATTATCTGGTATACCCAGGCGCTCAATGTTTTGAAGTCTATGTACAAAGTTTTTCAGGAAGAAGCGGAGCGGGAACAGCTTTGGGACGGCGGCATCTCTATGGAATTCGAAGCGCTCTTAAGCCATCTGCGCTCGGGTCTTTCGGCCGCGCTTGGTGTCGAGTTTCAGGCAAAGGACGAAACTTTCACGGATTGTATGCAATCTTCCCGCGAGGAATGGAAATTATCTTTTTTTTACGTGTTGTATGAAACGGCTTCTCTGGTTGAAAACAGACCGTGGCAGATTCATGCGTTGGAGGAGTATACGCGTCGTTATCAGGCGTTTCAAAAACGGGAGACGCGGGCGGTGATTAAGAATCGTCCCGATGCACCGCTGATGTTTATGCGGTACCTGGATACGTTGATCATGAGAGACGAATTTGACAAAGCTCGGGAACTGATGCGTTTTTATGCGCCTCAGCTGGAGGTTCTTCTGAAGACCCTTCTGGAGGAAAGCTTGGATCCGGAGCACCGTGCTCTTTATTTGAGTGAAATTTACGAGTCGATTAGCCAGATCAACTATAAAACCTGGTTCTACTTTGGGATTCCGGAAAGTCCCA
>CAYMUZ010000080.1:0-3963 GCA_964393875.1 uncultured bacterium
CTCCCCCCGTGCTCTTCGGGGGGAGGCAGGAGGGGGGATTAGCTCACAGCCCATGTATCTTTCTCCGTCACCACGGCGCCCACGATCACACGTGTCTTTTCAGGGCCCAAGCGGTCGCAAAAATCCCCGAAAGATTCTTCAGTGTTGCGAGATTTTTTGTATTCCGCCAAAAGAGGTTTCAAGAGATCAGGAATATTTTTCTGATCAATCTTCTCCGCCAGCAAATAGACCATGCGGTCGCCGCGCCGGCTACCGCCCACATAGATATTATGCGTATTCGTGCTCTTACCAACAAAGGCAATTTCAGCATTGTACGGTCGCGCGCAGCCGTTCGGGCAGCCCGTCATACGCACGAGAATAGGCGTTCCAGCCAGACCGGTCTCTGTAAGCACTGTTTCAAGGCCGGTCATGATCGAGGGCAAGACCCGCTCGGATTCTGAAATCGCCAGCCCGCAAGTCGGCAGGGCCGGGCAAGCCATGGAGTTTTTGCGAATGGCTGAAATCTCTTCCGACAGCGGCACACCATTCTTTTTCAAAATATCTTCGAGCGGTTTCTTTTGATCTTCCTTCAGGCCGGCAAACAGCATATCTTGCGAGGGCGTCAGATAAATAACCGGCTTGCACTGGCGGCAGATTTCACGCACAGCGGTTTTTAGTTTAAATGCGCCTTCGTCCTTGATGCGGCCGTTTTCAATAAACAGCCCAAAACTCCAGGTGCCCCGCAATTCGCGACGCCAGCCATGATAGAAATCCATGGTCTTGAGTTTGATCGCATGCGGCGGTGTGGTTTTCTTGCCGAAACGTTTTTCAACTTCGCCGCGAAACCAGTCCAGACCGCGCGCATCCAGCAAATATTTCAAACGCGCGTTCTTGCGGTCCTGACGGTTGCCGTAATCGCGTTGAACTAACACGATGGCTTTGCAAATTTCCGCGAGGTCCGCGGGCGGCACGAAGCACAATGGCGTGGCCAGACGCGGATAAGTTGTTTTGACGCCGTGCGTGGTTCCAAATCCCCCACCGACTAGAATATTAAATCCTGTGAGTTTATCCCCTTCAACTTCCGGCACAATGCCCAGGTCATGCGTGTAAACATCCACGACGTTATCAACGGGGCCGGACAATCCGATTTTAAATTTACGCGGCAAATACGTCGCGCCATAAATGGGCTCGGGTTCCGGAGCTTTCGGTAATTCTACTTTCTCATCATTCAACCAAATCTCATGATAAGCACCGCTCTTGGACAAAAATTGGTCGGAAAGCATTTTGGCATAGCGATGGACTTCCGCCTGCCAGGGCTCGAAGGACGGCGCAGGCCATGCCATAACGTTGCGCACAATGTCACCGCAGGCGCCGGACGTGGTGATCAATTTTTTATTCACGCCGCTGATGACAACCCTCATGTTCTTTTTTAGCACGCCGTGAAACTGAAAACCCTGGCGCGTGGTAATGCGCAGGGTTTTATTGCCGTACTTTTCGGAAAGCTCATCATGGGCCAGATACTGTTCGGAACTCATGACGCCCCCGGGAATCTTGGAGCGCACCATCATGGAATAAGCCGGTTCCTTCTTCTCTTTCAGAAGGGCTTGGCGGATGTCGCGGTCGTCTTGCTGGTAGGTGCCGTGGAACTTTAAAAGGGCGGTTTCATCATTGGTAAAGTGCGACCCGTCGCTGGCCAGGGACTCTTTGAGCGTGCCCCGCAGCTGGCGACTATTGAGTTTATTTTGTTCAAAAGGGGATATTTTCTCAGGGGTCTCCATAGGCTTGTATTTTAACACCTGCGACGGAATTGGACAAATCTAACCTTAGCCTTGATTCTTGGATCATTCCATTGTATTATTTTGTATATAAATTGTAATACAGGAGAAACCTATGAAAAAACAAAATCCGCACAAACGCAGAACCCTGACCTCAGTCCAAATGAAACCCGAGATCGCTAAAATGATGGCCCGCTTTGTGGCCCGGGGATTAAGCAAAAGCGAGATCATCAATGAAGCCCTGCGGCAATACCTTCTTGAAATGGAACTGGCCGAAACCCGCAGGCAGCTCCTGCCTCTCGCCCAAGCCAAGGGTATTTACACCGATCACGATTTAACACGGCTTTTGGCGTGAAAATCGTTTTCGATTCCAACATTATTCTTTCCGGTTTCTTAACCGTTACCGGCATTTCCGAATATGTTTTCGCCCTTGGGATCAAACAGCATGAAGTGGTTCTCTCAGAGTACATCCTGGCTGAAATTCATGAGAAACTTTCGAAAAAACTCGGGTTCCCACCGGAAAAAGCTCTCTTACTGATGGAGTTTCTGCAAAAACATTGTTTGATTCTTAAAATCAAGACCAACCCCCATATTCATTTTAAAGATAAAAAAGACATTCCCATCCTAAGCTTGATTGAAACCGTCAAACCGGATTGCTTTGTTACAGGCGATAAAGCGTTGCTTGCACTTAAGAAATTCGGCACCACTCTTATCTTAAGTCCCCGTGAGGTCATCGAAGTTCTTTAAATGTCGCCTGTTACCTGTCGCCGGTCACCCGTCCCTCGTCTCTCGTAAAAAACCAAGCATTGACTAGCACTTGCGCTTGTTGCGCGAGCACAGCCCCTCGAATGATAAGGAAACATTCGTAGGGGCTAGCGACGAGAGACGGGCGACAAGCGACGATTCCCTCTTACGCCGCTGTGAAAATCGCTACGTACGATTGGGCAGCCAACTGCAGATTCATCCAGGCGGCTTTGGCTTCCGAAATAAGGTGATAGCCGTTGTTCAGAGTAATCTCAAGATCGGGCAGGCCCTGTTTGAGGGTCAAGGCCTTGCGCAGGGCCCGGATCTTACTGATCGCGTACGCGGCAGAACCTGTTTTCCCTGCCAGAAAAACCATGCGCTCTTGGGCCCATCCCGGAGCTTTGGCCCTGGCCTCTGTCCTTGTTTCAGAATAATGGATTAAATTGACTTCGTCCGAGATATGCTCTAATCCCGCAAGCGCACGATCAAGCCCTTGAGAAATTTGATGCGCTTTTATCCTGGGGTCAGTCTGCAATACGGCCCACAGAGGATTGTCTCTCTTTGCATTAAGCACACCGTACGGCACAATCTCGACACCGGCATCGGACAGCCGCAAAAGTTCCTCCTCTGTCTTTTTGGGATCTCTAAATTCAGCGTTCACATCCACCAATAACTTCGTCGGCCCGGCCTTATCAACGATCCGTTTCAGACTGAGAAGCTCCTGACCGGTTTTTAAATTTTTAGGGACTATCCCTGCGAAGACGGGATTCTCAAAATTCCTCTGCTTTTTGGAAAGAAAGAAATGCCGTTTAAGTGGCTCTCTTGCCGTCCGCACTTCAGAACGCTTGACCTCAACTGTCCCGCTTTTCAATCTAGCTATAATTTCGTCCACACTTTTGGCGTAGGAAGCTTTATCCATAATCTTTTGAAGCCGTTCCACCACAATGCGCAAATCAGGCTGCTGAGCACGTTCCTTCCCTAGAACCTGCTTAAGGGCTGTCATAATTCTCTCGTGCGTACCTCCGCCGAATCTCTGATTTATTTTCTTTTTATCACCAATCAGTCCTTCAAATTCCTTCTGGACCAATTCAGCTAAGACACCCTCTTCCTTCCCTTCGGAATGTCTCCGTTTTAAATCGCGAGGGTCCTGGACAATATATTTTGCCACTGATAAATTATAGGCGTTTTCAAAGTCAAACCATTTACCCAGTGTGTCCAGGGATTCAATATCAAAAATTTTATTTACAGTGGCAGCCCCCCCCCACCAGAATTTCCGGTTCATACATGCTTTTCGTGGGATCGTAGTAAATCCAACTCGTCAACTGGATTGCTTTGACCGGAACAGCCGCTTCAAGGATAAAAACATTCTCCAAACTTTTTTTCCCAAATCCAAAAGCATATTCGGGAATATAACTAAAAAAAACAGGCGCCGTAAAATGAACAGGCCCGATTGAATCGACGTTTC
>CAYMUZ010000081.1:0-20503 GCA_964393875.1 uncultured bacterium
AATGGTCGGGGCGAGAGGATTTGAACCTCCGACCCCACGCACCCCAAGCGTGTGCGCTATCCAGGCTGCGCTACGCCCCGACAAGAGCGCGTATACTATCAAATCGGACAAGCGTTGTCAGCCCGCAATTGCCCTTCGAACGTTCTTTACGCTATAATCCGCCCGCAAAATAAATGGGCTCACTGCATCGGCAGCCAATACTTACGTAATTTTCTTCACGATGAGGGGTAATCGTATGGCATTTTTAATTTTGCTTCGCCACGGGGAATCGCAATGGAATCTTGAAAACCGTTTTACGGGCTGGGTAGATGTGGATCTTTCACCTAAAGGCGAGCTGGAGGCCACCGCCGCCGGAGAAAAAATAAAAGCCTACCCCATTGATAAAGCCTACACCTCTATCTTACGCCGAGCCAATCGAACGCTGGCAATCGCTCTTGAAAAAGCCGGAAAAAGTGACGTCCCTGTGACCCGTGATGTCGCACTCAACGAACGTCATTATGGTGCGCTTCAAGGTTTGAATAAAGCCGAGACCGCTAAGAAATATAGCGACGAACAAGTGCATATCTGGCGCCGCAGCTACGACGTTCCCCCACCCGCGGATAAGACAGACCAAAACCCGGAAGGCATCAGCGAAAGCCTGAAAGATACAGCCTCGCGCACCCTGCCCTATTTTGAAAAAATTGTTGAAACAGATTTAAAGGCGGGTAAGAACGTCATCATCGCAGCTCATGGCAACAGCCTGCGTTCCATTGTCATGGACATTGAAAAGATGACGAAAGAACAAGTGCTTGAGCTCAACATCCCCACCGGTACGCCCATCGTCTATGAGTTCGATAAGAACCTGAATATCCTCTCGAAAAAAATCCTGCTGTAGTTTGCAAGCAAGGCACTTTCTACACCTTGATATAACCTTTTGGCTATGCTAACATTTGGCGTATGAGAAACTTGATTGTCACCGACCCCGAAATTCGCCACGGCAAACCCTGCTTTAAAGGGACCCGCATTCTCGTTTCTGAAGTTTTGGAAATCCTTGAGGATGGCGAGAGCGTTCACGATGTCGTGAAAAGCTTTCCCGCCTTTACCGTAAAGCATGTTCGCGCCGCTCTCCACTATACAGCGCATCTCGTCAACAACGAGGAAGCCCTGCCCCTTGCCTCCTAAGTTTCGATTCCTCGCTGATGAAAATATTCGTATCGAAGTCATATCCGGTTTCTCCAAGAAAACCACGATGTCATCACCATTCCAAAGGGACTTAAAAACGGCAATGTCATTCGATTAGCTTCCGCCGAAAAAAGAATCCTCATCACACGCGATCGGGATTTTACAAATGTCCTGATGTACCCTCCTGCAAAAACAGCCGGAATCATCTGGTTCCATATCCATCCACCGACCATTCCAGATAGGGTTAATGCCATCAGACGACTCACCCACACATTCCGCCCGGAGAAAATTTTAGGCAAACTCATTATTTTAGAACGCGATCTCTGCTTTAGCCGCACCTGAGCTTTTCTTTCAGCGCCCTCTCCAGCATTGCCCTTGGTCCGCATTTCAGGTAACTGTTCAGCGGATAGAAGCTAGGTATTGAGCAATCAAATGACACCAAAAATGGGACAGTCACCGAGAAGGTGCCGGGTGTACCCTCACCGCAGATTTCGTGAGGGTACCCGGCACCTTCTCCAGAACAATCTGATTCTTTATTCGTAGGGGCACAATTCATGCCTGCTTTGCAGGGCCCCTACAAAGACACACCAGAGATTACGCCGCAGAAGACACGGCCTGTTTCGCGTACACTTCGGTGATAATTCTGAAGAGAATTGAGCGGTCCACCTGGAGCGAGATCCCGTTTTCATCCTGTTCAAATTTGAAAAGTTGCCGTTTAGCAGATTCTTTAAGTTCCGAAGCTTCCAGGTCAGAGGCAAACAAGCGGCGCAAAAGCTCGGCTTTGATCTTGCTTTGATTCAGCGGATTTTTAAGATCTTCCGCCGAAGCGATCTCTTTCACGCCTGAGGCGACAGCACCCGCTAAAATCTCCACCAGATCAGAAACACCGTTAAAAAACGTTTCCTTGTCCAGATTTCCGGCAGCTGCTCCATTCGTGCGTTCCAAAGCTGCGGCGAATTTCTTAATACCCAGCTTTTGTTTCGCATGCGTCAAAATAAAAACAAACGGATTATCCGTTCCCATGTTCCGCTGATTACCAAACCGCGGCGCATTGAAAGTCGAAAGATTGATTCCCTTCACACTACGAAGCACTGACATATCCATCTCTTGACTGATCAAACCCCGCTCCACAAGACTTTGAACGACCGGCTGGCCAAGCACTTGTTTAAGAGCGGGCTCCTCTCCCGCAAGGTCAAACCCAAGCGTCACAGACAGATCCGGAGTATTCGCTGGACGCGTCGCTGAAAAATTTTTCAAAACTCTCTGCATTGAAAAATCCGCGATTTGTGGACTCACCTGAACGGTACCGGGCACCGATACTGCGTTAGTGTCATTCTGCGTCCTTTGGGACATTGCCATCTGCTCACGCACAAATGCTTCAAACTCACTTTCACCTAGTTGCCGCACCACAAGCGTGCCCTGCTCCGCCCAGGCGCGCAGTTCCGCATCCGTCACAGGCTCACGCTCAAACAAATACTTCGCCAGCGCCGGCCCCAATTTCGCCAGCGCCTGCTGCGCTTCTATGATGGATTCATTAGCCTTCGGATGCGGCACCGCTCTCATTTCGCTCTTTGCTGAACGCCGTGCAACTGCGGATTCCATACCCTGCCGAGATTGGCTCTCCGCCGTTAGCTTTGCCAGGGCAGTGCTATCGGCCCGAATCTCTTTCGTAAGTTCGGCTTTCGCATCGTCCAATTCATCCAGAAGGGTGCGGGGATCGCGAAAACCCGCGAAATTCAAAAGCCCGCGCCGATAATCCTCAAGCACTTCAAGCGCAACCTTCTTTTTGTGAAGTGCTTTTTCTAATTCTTCCCGTTTAAACTCTCTTGTTTTTCGTTTAGCACGATACTTTTCCAGATCTCGCCGCATCTCTTTATTTCGGCCAATGATTTTTATAAAATTATTCAGGAGGAGATCCATTGCTTCATCACTCTCAAAAAGTTTTTCCCAGCCATCTACTCCCGAAAAATGCTCGTAGAGAAATTCCGCCATGGGCCTTGTCTTTCCTGAAAGACCTGCCGACCTATCCGCCGTCATTACCGACATGCGCACGGGATTACCCGTACCCGGATCAAGCTCTTTTTGATTTAAACCGGTTTCCACGGAAGCCAAAAGTTCCTTGCCATAGCCCCGTTCAGCAGAAAGGCGCCCGATAAACTCACTAAAGCGAATAGCGCGAACGAGCGCCTGAACATGCCCTCGATAAGTTTTTTGATAAGGGGCGGGCAGGTCATCCGTTGGAATCAATCCGGCCCACTCCGACACATCGGTGATTTCTAATCGTTCCAGCAATTCCGCATGCGCGACCGGCTTGCCCCGCAGACTTCCCATCATGCGTATTTCATTAAGTGCGTTCCACCGTGCCTCCCATCCCTCCACCGTTCGAACCGTCAAGGAAACCTTCTTGACAACCGCGTGATTCCCCACCACGGACTGAGCCGCATTCACAATCGCTGCCGGACTCCCTTCAAGCGTTGAAGCGGCGGCAGCAGATAGGGCCGTCTTTAAAAATTCCCTCCGTGAAAAAAGTGAGCGCATCTCGGAGCGCATCTCTTCGGTACCGGTACTGGAAGTGCCGGGTTCATTCTGAAGCTGCGCCATGGCTTGCGCAAAAGCTGAGTTGCCTGCTGCATTTCGCAAAGGCTCAAAAAGCCCCCACGCCTCAAACAAGGCCTCCGTAACCTTGTCACCCTCCGTTGATGCGCGCATTTCGGAGCGAGTGGGTGCAGGCAACGCCCGTTTCTCTGGGGAACCGTTGGGCCCTCCTTTTAAAACTCGTGGGTCATTTAATAAAATCATTTTTTTATTAATTTTTAAAAATAGTTCGATAATATGCTTAGCATGCCTTATCAATATACGAAACATATCCTCCAAAGAATAGGCGAACGGGCGATGACTCGCGAACAAATCGAGCAAACCGTCGCCAATCCCGATTATGCCGTTCACAGTTTCGGAGAGCGGCGATTGGCCGAAAAACAGTTCTATGATAGACTGCTGAAAGTTGTTTATTCGCACCAGGAAGATAATATTTTCTTGATTACCGCTTATTGGCAGGAGGGAGAATAAATTATGAAAATCGATTATGACGCCGAAGCGGATGCCCTTTACATATGCTTTCAGCCCGGAAAAGTTAAACAATCGATTCAAATTAAAGAAGGCATTGTTTTGGACATGGCTGAAGACGGCAGCCTTTTTGGAATCGAAATTCTTGATGCGACCCGCCGCATCCCCGCCGCTGAGCTGACCCATATGGACGGCAACCTGCCCCTCAAAAAGGCCTCTTGATTTTTCTTTCCGCATCTCAGTACCGGTACCAGGAGTGCCAGGAGTGCCGGGTTCAGGACTGCGCATTTCGGAGCGCGCCTCCGGCGAGTTTGGAGATGCCTGTCCCTCTTGCGGGCGCCTGCTTGCCCGCCGTTCTTGCAGCGGGGCACTTTCTGCGTTGAAATAAGCAGCGTCAACGAAATTGGCCAAAAAGGTGAGCATAGCTTTTCGGTTGGGAGAATTTTTCTCAAATCTTTTGGCTAAGAAGTCTGCGACCATCCCCTTCCCGTCGAAAGTACTTATCTGCACAACCTCAGCCGTATTCAGCGAATTCACCCAATAAGCGGATCCCAGAAGATAACTTCCCTCAGGCACAATAAAAAGCGGCCATCCATCCCGAGGATTGCTCAGTGAAGACGGGGTAAGTCCATAGACATTTGCCAACGCGAGCCGAACCCTCCTTTCAAGATTTATCTTGAAAAGGGCTGCGCTCATCCCCGAGTAAAAATCGTCCTGTTCATTGGCCACGATGATTTCAATCAGCCGTTCAACTTCCCGGCTTTTCCCCTTACGCAAATCAGCGATCGCTCTGCGCGCATCGGCTTCATCCATTGTCTGCGGTTCCTGTTTTTGCGACCGCACTTCGGAGCGTGTCACCTCAGACAGGCTAAACGCTTTAAAATTTCCCGTAGGACGAACGCCAAGCGGCAGCTTGACGAGTTTTAGCGTATCTCCATGTTCCCCAACTTCAGTAACCCATAATCCTCTCAGCTCGAGTCTATCGTACATCGGAATAGCATCGCCTGAACGGTGCCCTGCCGAATACCAGCGACCAATCACACCGGTTTTCAGCAAAAGCTCAATAGTTCGAGCCATAGAGCCCTTTCCCGGGACAACGGCCTCGAGGTCGGGTGCCCGGACCTCATATTCGCCATCTTCAGCTCGTCTAAAAGCCAGGCTGGCCTTAGCCAATAACCGGCCGTCATTCCGGTCAAACGTCAGCAAGAAATAATGGGGGTCTGGGATTTGCCCATAAAGGATGATGGAACGCAGCATAACAACGCGTAGATCTTTTAAACCGGGCGAGTCGGGCGCTCCCTCTATCTCAAAAATGAGATCGTTGCGTTCCGCTTGCTGTTGGGGTTTCTTTACTAGTTCAAAATAGCTATCTGCCGGCGTTTGCCTTACTTCCAACCGAACCGGGTTTATCGGCAATATCCATAAAGGTTCAAAGGATGAAGATAAAAGGCCTGCCGTATCTTCCGCACTTAATAATGCTTTTTTGGGGCGAAGCACCCTCGCAAGAAGTTCATCGGCCTCGCGTTGAGCAGCTTCCGGATAAAAACCTTGCCGCAAGTAAAATACAGCATTTTTTGTCGCGTTTCCCATCTTACTTTTCGCAATTTGCTCTTCTGTATTTAGGATAAAACGCTGCGGTTTAAATTCGTCGGCTAAAAGGGCCAGTGCCGTCTTGAAAATTATCCCCGGTTCAAAATCAGCGGCGCGATGGCCATTTTCATCACGACGATAGGCCGGAAAAATGTCAAAACCAACCTGAACAACAGAATCGGGTTGACGTCCATACATGACATAACCAATGAAGTGTTCAGTCTCTGGATGTTCTCGCTCGTTAAGATCTGAAAAACTAAAAATCAAAATGCCCATGGCTTCTGTTTCCACCGTAGGAATGAGTGTGGTCACAAGCACCTTTCCAGCCCCGACACTTTCAACTGCAATTTTGGCATGCGCTATGTTACCTCGGATATTACTGATGATATTTTCTCCTAGAACCTTCGTTCTCATAGTCTCTGAAGCGGTCTGAACAGCTTCAGTGAAGCGATTAATCGTTGTTTTAACAGCATCTCTTCCCCGTTGATGACTGTCCACTTCTTTAAATGAACTGTCATCCCGGCTTGTTCTTACAGCTCTTGCCAGCATCCGCTGAACACCTGCACGGTAAGATACCGCTTGCTGAATTTCTTTCCCGGAAATAAATTCACTCACACTTCGCACTTCCGAACGAAAACCGCGGATGGCGGCCCAGCGGGCCATCGCGCGCTTCACTTTTTGAGCTTGGGGCTGTAAGGTATACTTATAGAAATCATCACTCCCCGATTTTATTTCCTGAGCCGCTTGCAGAACATTGCGGAGTTTTTCGTCCGCCAGACCTTGATCTCCCAGTCCCATGGCCAAATTTTTTCGCAGCGCATCTAAAAACGGCGTTACAGATTTTAAATTGCCCGTATTCAGATAAAACCGGCCCAAAATTTTGAGCAAGCGGTAAGCGGATAGCCTAAAAAGAAGATCCCCATCACTCAGAGCATCCCGCATCAACATGGGCATATGCACCCGGCTTGAGTCCCTCATGACTTTCCCAGTAACATCCCCTTCCAAATCAATCACCACGGCCAGCGGCGATTCTCGATCCACACGGCTAACGACAATATTTTCAAGATTGTCCAGATCCCCGGGGATCACAGACAGTCGTGCGTACAGTCGCCCGAGTGTTTCTCCCAAAAGTACGGCGGTTTTTTCAAACTCAGACTCCTGCATCGTGGGCGTTTTGTATTGTCTTCGAGTTTTTCTCAATTCCGCTAAGACCGTCGGCCCCTCCACATAAGACTTGAAAAGAACCGGCCCTCCGCGGGCCGGAGACACATACCCCAGAAGCTCTTGAACCGGGGACCGTTCTGGATATTTTCGAATCGTTTTTAAATTCTCATACTCCGGAGTCGTGCCTCCTTTCTTGTCTGCATCCGTAGTTGCGCTAAAAACTGCCCGTGATTTATCTTTAAATACAACCTCGATTTTGACCACCAAACGGTGCTGCTGGCCTTTAAGTTCTGTTTGCTGGCTTTTCCCGCTCAATCTTTCAATGTGAATGTTCTGAATCTCCCCGATGTCTTTCGGGCTTTTTTGAAACCAAGTCTGAAGAATATCTTCCAAATACGTTTCCCCTTCTTGGCCGGGATGTGCACTTAAAAGACCGCGTAAAATAACATCAAGCCGATCAAAAATCGGTTCATCCAATTGAATCCATCCAATCCCTGCCAAATTTTCCTGAATGGCTAAAAGAGGATCATCCCGGCGGCCCTCACTTACAATACGTTGTATCAATGCCAAGAGCGTTTTCTGAATATCAGCCAAACTTTTCTCCCGTGCGCTCGCAGCGTTTTGCACAATCTCAAACCCGCTTTCTTGCGGAACGAATCTTGCAGTGCGCACCTCCGAGCGGGCACCGGGGCCAGCACGTTTGGCAGCTTCTTTGGAGAGTTCGCTTTTCAAAATATCTTTGGGGAATAACTTTCTAAAAACGGTATGCTCTCGGATATTTTTGGCGCCCAGCGTTCGCGCGATCAGCCGATAAACACTTTCATACTTCTCAGAAAAAACATTTTCTATTTCTTTGCGGTTGTCTTTGGAAGATTGCGCCTGTCTCAGCCAGAGCGCACTTTGCATGGAATGCAGTAAATAAAATGCCCGGCGCTTGGTTTCACGCTCATCTGGTTTGATGCCAAACTTCTCAAGCCCCGCTGTGAGGGCCCTCCCTAACTCGAGGCTGTCCACGGATTCAAAATCCTGTGAAAAAAGAAGCCGGTCAACATCATCGAGGAACGCAGGCGACAAATCAGACGGGTCTTTCGTAATGTCACCTGGGTCATTTAATAAAACCGCGAATAGCCAACCAAATGTCTGCTCATAATTACACATGATCGCCACAAGCATGCCAGCACCGATTCCAAAGACGGACGCCCGGAAAGCATCCAAATTTTTGACAAGGGAAACCCAGACTCTGCTAAGCAAAAATCCGATCAAAGCCCCCAGAATCATCTGCACCAACAGAGGCGGTCGGATTTTAGCGTAAGCTTCCGCGTTCAAATACCCCGGCTTTTTAACCCAGGCGTGGAGTGTCAAATAAGCTCGCCCCATGGCCTTGAAACGTCCCCAGCGCAAATCCGTCAAAATTCTTTCAAGGTCCCCTATGGCCTGCCTTTTCCCAGGCGTGCGGAACATAACCTCCGTCAAAAGCGCGGACAGAAAGAGTTCGGGAGAGTCCACGGCGTCCGGGAAGAATTCACGCACAGCGCGGCGAAATTGCTGGGTTGTCAGGTCCGGCTGTATGTTCCCTATCAGCCGTACAAGCTCTTCTGGATTCCTCAGATTCCTCCGCCATTCCTCTAAAACATCAACATCCACGCGCACCTCGGAACGGTAACCGGATTTAATGCCGGGCGCGAATATGGGCAATGGAAGCGTATGAGCGGGCGGAAAAATCTCAGGCATTTCGCTATCATCATCGTTACCAGAATCCGCCGTTCTGAAAATGAGGGCATCAACGGCTTCTCGAAGCGGTGTTGGATTCCGCCCATCCAAAACACGCTCACCCAGCGTCGCTGAGTCTGAGAGCTGTAACCCGAAACCCGGAATATGCCCCAAATCCAAAAGCTCGCGCAAATTATGCCCGATAGTACTCCCCCCCATCTGCCACTCTGTCTTTGTTTCTTCGGTAACAAAAGCCACTTGTCTTCTCGTTCTGGCATCCAGCATGAGTAAAAGTTTGCTGGCTAATAAACCGGGTTGCGCCTGTTCCTCTGATGTCTTTCTGACCGTATCATTGTGGTCGCTATAAAGCAGCAGTCTTGCTTTTGGATTCTGCGCCAGTAAGTCCCTGATTTTAATCGCTAGCTGCACTTTGCCGCTTTCCCCTGCGTCCATAAGAGCCTCAGGATAAAACTCAATGGTAATTTCAGGACTCAACTGTCTGATTAAATGGATAAAACGGCTGACTTCTTCCGGAGTGCTCCGCAATCCAAAGAGTGAGAGATCTACCGCAGACTGAAGTGCCTTAAAAAGCTCCGTTGCATTTCCCGCTTCGATCGCTTTTAAAAATAGGTCAGAAAATTTTTCAGGGAGAGGGAGAATTAAATGAGTCAGCCAACCGTTTTCAGCCAAGTGGTTCATGTCATCCACCAAATTTTGCGAAAAGCTCCGTCCAGCAAAATTATGGGTCCCCATCAATACAACCCGGTGCTCTTTAAAAAGATCCGCCAGCAGCTCCTGAGAGCTCTGCTTTTGCTCTCGGATATCCAGATAAATTTGATAAAGTTCAGCACGCGAAAATTCGCTCTGTGGACGGGTATCGGCTTTTTGTTTTAGACCTGGGATCGCACGCTTAATTTTCTCCAATTCGCTTGATTCAAAGGCAGTCAGCAGTTGCGGCCTTGCTCCCACCACGCGGATGAGGCTTTTGAAATAACCAAGAGTCCAAATTAGCACACTTCGATTCGCATGCAGGAGGAGCTGCGTCAACGCTGTAAAAATGTCTTCCGGCAGGCTCTCAAATGCGGCAGAAGACAACCGTCTTTCTAATGCGGCGACTCCTTCCACGAGTACGACAGCCGGGGTTTCAGAATTCGTTAAGACAGCCAAAAGAAGTGCCCTTGATTGGTCAAGGGGGATGCCAAATTCCGCGATTTGCTCGATCAGTACTCCCCGCAAGCCAGCGATGTCAATGGCCGGCTGGTTGTAGAGCGCCACTAATTCCAGCATCACCTGTGCCCGCGTACGCTCATAGAGTGGGTTTTTTTTACGTTCAAGATTACGCAAAACATTTCCGATTTTATTCGCCGCGCGAATACGATCGTTCCTCAGCAAAGTTTGGTTTTTAAATCGGTCAAGATATTTCTCGATACCGGTCCCAGGCGTGCTGGGTTCAGGACTGCGCATTTCGGATTTGGCGGAAGGCAAGGCTCGCTCCTTGGCTGGCTGGCTGCTTGCCCGCCGCTCTTGTGACAAAGCCACTTTGGTGGGGGTAAATAAAATATTTGTTTTAATAAAAAATAAATTGACTATTTTGTATAACGCTTTTATAATCTCTACCAAACTAAGGGGATTCACTATGAAAAGTTTTTTTACGAGAGACCGTAGAGAAGTGATCTCACGCACATTATTTGAGACATGGAGACTTACGTTTGTATTGGCCCTTGCGAGTGGATTTTTCATTCGATACAATGGGTTCATCCGATCTATTGGCGCAGTAATGCTTGCCATGTTTTTCACAATTTCGGCAGCCCTTTTTCCTCCTAGCGCCAAAGCTGATCGAAAGGAAGCGCCCCATGCCATTTGAATTGCTCGCAGTTCCGATTGTGCTCGGCCTGCTGGCCCTTTTGGGGATCGGAATTGAAAACCACCTGAAACATCGCCGCCCGCACTAGCAGGAACCTTCTGCGCCAGCCCTAACAACGTCGCGCGCATTTCAGAGCGACTTGCTCGTGCAAGCACCGGCGCATAAACCCACGCTGTCAGAGGGTCGTTGGCATTCGGCACAAAGGGCAAGAGCCTTTCTAAAATCTGGGCTTGAAAGCCATATTGGCTGCTATTTTTCAGAAGTCCTTCCACCAAAATATCCGGATGACGCGTGACAATTCTTGCCAACATTCTGCGCAGGGACACAGAAATGGGAGCTTGCGATTCTGCGCCGGGACGGCCCGCTTTTAAAATTTCTCTCTCTTCTTCCAATGCCTGATTAAAAACCGGCAAAAAGTTGCTTTGCCATGGCTCGAAGTGCATGTGTTCGGCCAGAGCCCACAAGATCGCTTCTTTGCCAAATTCCCGCTGCAGCAGCGGGGAATAGGATTTCGCCGGCATCCTGGGATCAACCAAACTGTCGCCACCAGGCGGGAGATATTGATCCGCCTGTTTCAGCCAAGTCAGAAACAGGTTCAAATCGAGTTTTGCCACAGAGCCGGGCCCAATCACCACGCCGACAAAACGGCGAATCTTCCCGTAGGGGTCAAAGAGCGCGTGGCGCAATAATTCCGTGCGTCTTTCATCGAATTTCCAATCCGCCAGGGCACGTCGGTCCTCTTTGACGTTAATCAGGGTCACAAAGGCCTCGTAACGCTTCTCTTGATCCGGGGAAGTCAGCAGGGTACTCTCAATTCGCGAGAAAATCTCCTCCCGGTTGCGCTGATTTTCAACAGAAACATCATTGAGTCCGTCCAAATCAGCGCCAATGGCCAAATCCATTTCATCCGACAATCGCCCGCCACGCATAGGAACCTGCTGGTCAAGCGGAAAAGACACGAACCTGCCTGTTCCCATGCTTTGCGATAACGGCAGATATTTCCCGCGCGGCATTCTGGAATTGTCCACTGGCGGAATCAGCCCCAAAAGCGATGCGCGCATTTCGGATTTGGCGGCAAGGGTGGTGCTGACAGCGCCGGCAACGACGGTAGCCGTGGGAATGCCGCGCAGCCCCGCGCCGTCTTGAACAGATTTGAGCAGTTCATAGAAACTTTGCGTGGTCAGCCGGCCGCCGGAGACGAGCGTGCGGAGCTCTTCAAAAAAATGGTCCGCCTTTGAGAAGGAAACGTTCTCTGTTTTATTTTTCACGGAGTCCGTGAGTTCATCAAAGAAATGTGTGTACTGCGCCGCTTTCTCTAATTGATTTTTTTTGGCAAGATTACGCAGGACTGCATCGCGCCAGTTTTTAAGAAGCATCGGGTTGCGCGACTCCACAGAAGCAGTCTTCCATAGGGGCGATTCATGCCTGTTTTGCAGGGCCCCTACAAGCGATTGCGAAGCAAGGCTTTTCGGCGGCAGGTCCAAAGGCGAGGATGACACGCCAAGCAATTGATCGCGCACGTAGCGCACAAAGGCTTTGTAAACGCTGACCTTCCCGTTCTCAACATTGAAATAACTGCGCCACGAAACGCGGCCCTGCATTTCATCCGCATACGCCGTTTTTTCAGGTACCCCGTTCAGATGCGGCATGACCAGCGCATACGAAATGCCCTTTTCTTTCAGCCGCTGCATCAAGCCCTGAGCATGAAAACCTCCGACCACGAGCATGGCGGAATGCTGCGGTGTGCCCGAGTTCATGCGCCGCAGTAAGTTTTTCAGGAAAGCCTCATCGCGCTTTTGCGCATTCTCGTAAAAGTCAAAGTGGGTTTTGAACATCGCCGGCAATTCAAGATTCAAAGTGCGCAGGGATTCCGATCGCGTCACGAGGGACCGCAGCAAGCCCAGTCCGGTCTTTGAAGAAGAATCGGCCCAGTTTTGCGATGCCGATAAAACCGATACGCGGGTTTTGTCGTCGGAAAAAACAACTCCTGTTCTTCCCTCTACCGGCCGAACGCCTTCAAGCAGCGGAATTTCCGTGCCTGCTCTTCTGAGCACCGCTTCCTGCGATTGCCACCCCACAATCCACGATTTCAACTGCTGCCATTCTTTGCGCGAAAGCTCCAGTTTATTGAGCTTTTCAAAAAGCGCGAGCATGGCGCCTTCTTGATCCAGCGCGCGCTCGGCGTCGCTGCGATAAAGGAATTCTTTGACCTGCATCACGTAGCGCTCAAATTCATCGAGAAATTTCGTGCCTTCCATGTCGCGGATTTTCTTTTGATCACCGACGATGCGTGTCAGGACGTCGCGCATTACGGATTTATCTTTTTCAGGTAGAGGCAGCCTGCTTTGCAGGGCCCCTACAGAAGAGGCCATGGGCAGCACTGGTTTTTGGGTTTGAATGAATTCTTTCAGGAACAGGGCAAAAGCCTGAACTGAAATCTGCCCGGTCTGAAATGCCTGGTACTGTCCGCTGAATTCTTTTTTTTGTTTGGACGTAAGCGCCGCTTGATTCCTATCCGCTTTTATTTTCTCAGCGATGGCGCCTACTTGACCTTCGTCATCATTATTTTGGTCTGAGCCTTCGCGCGACATAGCCTTCAGCATGGCCTCCAGCTGCGAACCCGCATCAGGCGCCCGTAGGGCCGCAAGGGCTTTCAGGATGACTGCCAGATCTGCATGGTTTTGTTCAAAATTCCGAAGTGCTTCCGTCACCTTTAACAGCTCAGGTGAAAAAACCTTTTGCTCACGCTCACTTAAATCTTTGTTCCAGTCGGTTAAAGCGGTGCCGTTATTGACCTGGTTCTTGACCGAGCCCAGGTAGAGTTCAAGGCCCTGCTCATAAAGCGGCCAATCTTCCACACCGGCATACACGGCATGCTCATGACCAAACACGGCAGCGGCCGTTCCGCCGGTCATCTCCCCTTTATCAAAGAACGACTCGAAAAGCTCATGCAAGCGCTTCGTATCCGGAAAGCTTCTGAATACTTCCGTATCCAGATCCTCCGCCGCGCCTTCAAGACCTGTGATCGCCACGCCATACTGATTCTGAAAGCGCTCTATCAGTTTCTGAAGATTCCGCTGAGCTTCCGGAATAGCATGCGCGTCTTGCAGAATGAGAACCGTTTGACTTGTATTTCCCTTAAAAAACTCTTCGATCCGGCCCATTTCTTTGGGGATTTGAATGCGGCTGACTTCAAGCGGAAGACTGGCTTTCAAATTCAATCCTGAAACTGCTGCGGGCTGCTGAGCAGCCCAACTTTCAGGGAGCTGAAAGTTCGTGGTGATAAAAGCGATCAAGATTGCTAATGCTATGATTTGATTTTTTTTGATTACTTTCATGTGTAGAAGAATCTCTTTATAAGTTTCTGATTAAAGTCTACCTGTCAATTAGCTGAAAATCAAGGCAGAATCCATTAAAGTTTTCATCTATAACTCGTTTAAATTAAATGAGTTATACAACTCAATTTTTACACTTTTTTTGAGCATTCCTTCTCCCCATGCCGAAACCCCACTAGTACCTCGTCAACCTTAAAGCTATCAGTAGTGACCTTTAATTAGAATGACGTGTACAGTACCGTGTTCCCCCAAATTTTAAATTGACACGGCACTAGTTTCGGCACGCTCACGCGGCACTGACAGCCTCGTCTTCGCAGGGGGAAGAAGTTCAGGATGAGGGGGGTTGAGGTGGCTTGATTTTATTTTATCGGTCGTCTGGGAAAAAGCCACACAAAATACCCTCCCTTTCCGTTGACAAGGCGTGCTGTCTTCAAGATAATACAAACTCCTCACGTTCCAACCCAAGATAGTTTCAAGGGTTACGTGTTAACATTGCTAGGGGCCGAGTGCCGAATTCGGAAAAAGATTCGTATAAATTTTTGTGGATGCTTGGGGCGGCCGTGATGCTTCCCTTAATCCTCTTGTGCGGGCCTTTAGCAGGTTATGTTTTAGGGCGTTGGGGAGTTAAGCATCTCGGCCTTCCGGGTGCCGCGCTTCCTGTCCTGATCGGTCTTGGCATCGCAGCCTCGGCCATTCAAAGTTTTAAACTCATTAAGCAGATTCAACAATCAGATTCGGATAAAAACAGCGGCCATGGCTGAATCAACCTACGCGGCGGAACACGCTCAAGAAACGGGGCAAACAGCCCCTACGGCTCACGGCAGCGCGCATCATGAAGCCCATGAACTGCCCAATTTCATTACGCTTTTAGAACAGCGTTTTCCCCACTCCCCAGTCGTCAAACAGCTTCAAATCTGGGAGAACGTCTTTTTCTCACTTGCGGCCGCACTTATTATCAGCTTCTTTTTTATTCGAGCGGCTTCGTATAAACGCCGCATTCCCGAAGGACTGGAAAACTTTTTTGAAGCGGTGGTAGAAGGCCTGGAAGGGTTTGTCACCGGCATTCTTGGCCCCGCCGGGCGTAAACATGTTCCTTTTCTGGGGACGCTTTTCCTTTACATTCTGCTCATGAACTGGAGCGGCCTCATTCCCTTGTTCAAATCTCCCACTTCGACGTGGAGTACAACACTGGCCGTCGCTCTAATCACAATGATTTATGTGCAGATGACGGGCATCCGCGAACAGGGTCTAAAACATTATCTGCTGCACATGGCCGGAAATCCTTCCAACGTATTTGGAATCATTTTGATTCCTCTCATGCTCACGCTGAACATTATTTTGGAGCTCGGCGCCGTGCCTTTTAGTTTGTCACTGCGTCTTTTTGCCAACATCTCAAGTGAAGACCGGTTGCTTTTTAAATTTGCGGAATTGAATGTGATGTACAAATATGTGCCGTTCTTTTTCCAATTATTTGCTAATATACTGTCGATCATTTTCAGCATGGTGACTTTTGTTTTTATGCTGCTCTCGACAGTTTATATTTCGCTCGTTTCACCTCATCACGATCAAGGGCACGGAGAGGACGCCGCTCAAGGGAGCGATGCCCACACGGCCCATTAACAAAGAAGCAAGGAGAATTCCATGGACCCGAAAACAGCTATTTCTTTAAGCGCCCCTCTTGCACTAGCCTTTACCGCAATTGCCTGCGCGTTAGCTCTCGGACGAGCGGTCGCCGCAGCAATGGATGCCACAGCACGCCAGCCCGAAGCCTCGACAAAGATCCTTGTCAATATGATGGCGGGTTGCGCTCTGATCGAAGCTCTCACGCTGTACGCATTGGTATTTGGTTTCTCTTTGCTCGGAAAACTCTAATTAATCCCGTATGGATTTTTTCAAGCAAAACATCATTCCCGCGGAAGTCGTCGTCCAGCTGCTGGCTTTTCTCATCGTTTTTTTGACGCTGAAAAAGCTGGCCTGGGGCCCGATTCAAAAGGCCCTGGAGTCGCGCCGTGAAAAAATCAGAGAGGATTTTGAAAAGCTCGATTCTGCAAAAAAACAAACCGAGGCTCTGCACGCTAACTACGTAAACCGTCTTCAGAAAATTGAAGAAGAAGCCCGTCTCAAAATGCAGGAATCCCTCGATGAGGGGCGCCGTCTCGCCCGCGACATTCAGGAAAAAGCGCGCTCTGAAGCCCAGGCCATGTTTGATAAAACAAAACAAAATCTGGATTTGGAAGTGGCCAAAGCTCGCCTCGATCTGAAGCAGACGATCGCCAGAATTTCCGTGCAAGTGGCTGAACGTATTCTCGGAGAAACTCTCACCGAGGCCAAGCAGCAGGAAAAGATTCTGGGCATGATCGATGAGATCGAGGCCGGGAGCCGCGCATGAAAGGCTCGATCGCCGCTTCTCGCTATGCGCGGGCTCTTTTCGAGTTGGCCAAAAATAAAAATGCACTTGATCAAACAGACAGCGATCTCGCCTTAGTCAGTGAGCTTTACAAGACCCAGCCTGTGGTCGGCCGTCTTCTTTTCAACTCAGCGATTTCAATTCAGGATAAGGAAGCTTCCTTGAACAGGCTGATTGGCGCATCGGTCAGCCCGCTCGTCATGAATTTTCTGAAGGTGCTTCTTCGAAAAAGGCGTTTTAGCGAAATTGAGACAATACAAGCAGAGTTCCATCGACTTGTAGAAAAAAGTCAGGGCATTCAAGAAGTCACGGTGCTCTCAGCCGTGCCTTTGAATGAGACAAACAAAGACCTGCTTGGGAGAAAGCTTGAGAAACAGCTTAATATGAAAATTAGGCTTCTGATGAAAACAGATTCTTCCCTGCTGGGAGGCGTGATGGTGCGTTTTGATGGCCGTCAGATTAACGGTTCGTATCGAGATCGCCTGCGCGCGATGAAACAAAGTTTTTTAGCGGTGAATTGACGCCTCGTAAAAGATTAAAGGTGGCCTTATGTTGAAACCTGAAGAAGTCACGCAAGCCATTCAAAAAGAAATACAAAATTTCGAATCAAAGTTGTCGCTCGAGTCCGTCGGCTATGTTCTGCAAGTCGGCGACGGAATTGCTCGCGTCTATGGCCTTGAAGACGTCATGGCCTCTGAAATCGTCACATTCCCAGACGGCACTGCCGGCCTGGCACTCAATCTTGAAACGGACAATGTCGGGGTGGTTATTTTGGGTTCCGATCGCAATATTAAGGAAGGCGACGAAGTTAAGCGCACGGGCCGCATCGTAGAAATTCCTGTGGGACCGGCGCTCGTAGGCCGTGTGGTCAACCCCCTCGGTGAACCTCTTGATGGCAAAGGCCCAATCCCCGCTGATAAAAAACGCCCGCTTGAAGCCAACCCACCCTCGGTCATTCAGCGTCAGCCTGTCAAAGAACCTTTGCAGACCGGCATCAAGGCCATCGATGCCATGATCCCGATCGGTCGTGGTCAGCGAGAACTTATCATCGGCGATCGCCAAACGGGTAAAACCGCCATTCTCATCGATACGATTTTGAATCAAAAAACAAGCGGCGTGCACTGCATCTATGTCGCCATTGGTCAAAAACTCTCGAGCGTTGTTCAGCTCGCGCAGACTTTGGAAAAACAGGGCGCCATGAAATATACCACGATCGTCTCCGCTTCAGCAAACGACGCGGCCTCGCTGCAATACCTTGCCCCCTATGCTGGGTGCGCGATCGGTGAAGAAGATATGTACACGGGCAAACACGCGCTTGTGGTCTACGACGATCTGTCAAAACATGCCGTTGCTTACCGCCAACTGTCACTGCTTCTGCAGCGTCCGCCCGGCCGTGAAGCTTATCCTGGTGACGTGTTCTACCTGCATTCGCGCCTGCTTGAACGTGCCGCAAAAGTACGCCAAGATCTGGGCGGAGGCTCACTCACGGCTCTGCCCGTGATCGAAACGCAGCTCGGCGATATCTCTGCCTACGTCCCCACAAATGTCATCTCCATCACCGATGGACAGATCTATCTGGAAAGTGACCTTTTCTACGCAGGGATCCGGCCGGCCATTAATGTCGGCCTCTCGGTATCACGCGTCGGCGGCAATGCTCAGACTAAAGCCATGAAACAAGTCGCCGGATCGCTGAGACTTGCACTTGCTCAGTACCGTGAACTTGCGGCCTTCGCGCAACTCTCGACGGATCTGGACAAAGCCACTAAAGACCAGCTCACCCGCGGTGAACGCATGGTGGAAATTCTCAAACAGGATGTGTTTCAGCCACAGCCCGTCGAAATTCAAGTGATGATTATTTTCGCGGGCAATGAAGGGCTGTTGGACGATGTCCCGCTTGCAAAGCTTAAAGCGTTTGAGAAAGAATTTATCGTATTCGTGCAGGCTCACTACGGAAAAATTCCAATAGAGCTTGCCGAGAAAAAAGCTTTTAGTGACGACCTAAAAGTCCAACTCCGCCAGGCTATTGCGAAATTCAAAGAACAGTTTCAAAAATAACATTTTTTCGTAGGGAACGGTTTGAAACCGTTCCCTACAATTCAAATGACTGAACGGCCTAACAGAAACAAATCCTATGTCAGCCGGACAATTACGCGGCATTAAAAGCCGCATCAAAAGCGTTGAAAACACCCGCAAAATTACGCGCGCCATGGAAATGGTGTCTGCGGCAAAGCTTCGCCGATTCCAGGGGTTCCTAACCCAAGCCCGCCCTTACACGACGGAGCTTGAGAAAATGCTGCTTAAGCTTGTGTATGCTCAAAATGCGCAGGCCGCTGAAAAGTCTTCCTCGAAGCTTCCCTCGTATGAGCATCCTTTTTTTGCGCCGCGCAGCGAGAAAAAACAGGCGTTTCTATTAATCACCGCAGACTCCGGTCTGTGTGGCCCCTACAACACAGCGCTCATTGAAATGGCCCGCAGTTTTTTGAATCGTTCCCGTGAGCAGCCGCCGATTGTCTTTGGCATCGGCAAGGCGGGTATTAATGCACTGCGGCGCAGCGGCGTCCGTTGCGAAAAAACATGGTCGGATATCCGGCAGAACCAGGTGGACAGCACCGTCAAAGAACTGCGAGACACCCTGGCCTCGATTTATAGGGAGGGTCAAGTAGACGCCGTTTACGCCATTCATAGCAAATTACTGTCCGTCACGCTGTCAAAGCCAGTTCAAGAAAAAATCTTGCCCCTTTCAAATCCGGAAGAATCGGCGGCGGGTCATGATCAAAAAGAGAACGCGCCCTATATTTTTGAACCTTCCCCCGAAATCATTTTTGAACGCATCGTACCGGAGTATTTTGAGGCCAAGCTGCGTATGCTGCTCCTGGAGTCGTTTGTCTCCGAACACATGGCGCGCATGCAGGCCATGCATCAAGCAACGAAAAACGCCAAGGAAATGATTGATTCGCTCGTGCTTGTTCGCAACAAAATACGTCAGGCCATTATTACGAAAGAGATCATCGAGATCATTTCCGGATCTCGCGCGGCAAAACAGTAATTTAATTACCAAATCATCTCAATATTTATTATTCCAGGAGGTCCCCTCATGTCCCTCGGTAAAATTGTTCAAGTCATGGGTCCAAGCGTCGACATTCGGTTTCCTGCCGACCACCTGCCCGCTATTTTAAACGCTGTTGAAATTGACCGCCCGAATGGCGGTAAGCTGGTGCTCGAAGTGGCACAGCATACCGGTGACAATACCGTCCGCTGTATTGCATTGGCCTCCACTGAGGGCCTCGTGCGCGGAACGGATGCCAAAGACACCGGCGCCCCGATCTCCGTCCCCGTCGGTGAACAAACACTCGGCCGTATTTTTAATCTGCTCGGCGACCCCATCGACGAGCAGGGGCCTGTGAAAGATCCGGGCAAAAGATATCCTATTCACCGCGCAGCGCCAAAATATGAAGACCTGCTTCCGGTCACCAGCACACTCGAAACCGGGATCAAAGTCGTTGACCTGCTGGCACCCTACCCCAAGGGCGGAAAAGTCGGTTTGTTTGGCGGCGCGGGCGTTGGGAAAACGGTCATCGTCATGGAACTCATTCACAACATCGCAACCCAGCATGGCGGCGTCTCCTGCTTCTGCGGAGTCGGAGAACGTACCCGCGAAGGCAATGATCTTTGGCTGGAACTCAATGAGTCTGGCGTCCATAAAAAAACAGCTCTCGTCTTCGGGCAAATGAATGAGCCCCCGGGCGCACGTCTGCGTGTAGCGCTCACTGGCCTCGCCATGGCTGAATATTTCCGTGATGAAGCGCATCAGGACGTACTGCTTTTTGTGGATAATATTTTTCGTTTTACCCAGGCCGGGTCGGAAGTGTCAGCGCTTCTAGGCCGCATGCCCTCGGCCGTGGGTTATCAACCGAATCTGTCCACGGAAATGGCGGCTTTGCAAGAGCGTATTGCCTCCACAAAATCAGGCTCGATCACCTCGGTGCAAGCTATCTACGTGCCTGCGGATGACTTGACTGACCCTGCGCCAGCTACAGCCTTTGCCCATTTAGATGGCGTAACCGTGTTGTCGCGGCAAATCGCAGAACTCGGCATTTATCCGGCCGTCGATCCGCTCGGTTCTACGTCGCGCATGCTTGACCCTCACGTGGTGGGCGAAGAGCATTACAAGACGGCCCGCGAAGTACAGCGCATTTTGCAACGCTACAA
>CAYMUZ010000082.1:0-12338 GCA_964393875.1 uncultured bacterium
GCCTGGTCAAGGCGGGCAAGGCGTTTTTCCGCTCAAGCCGGCATGGGCAGGGGGCCCTGCAGATTTTTGGGGAGCTTGAGCAAAAAGGCGACTATGCGGTGATCACCCTGCGTCGCGAACAAGGCCGGGGCGTGCGCTTCACGTTTTGGAATGCGGGAAATAAAAAATACCCGGATTACCAAATCCACTATGAGTTTGACGATACGCTGCCGCAAGGCGTGAAAATCGAAGTGCATAAAAAATTGGATGCTGCGGCGCAGGAGGCACGGCGAAAACTTTTACGTGAAAAACTCAGGGCCAATACAGCCGGGCCCGTTCTTCTGGATGGGCAGCGCATTAATAGGCCAGAAGATTATGAAACCTATCCGCCGGCGGCTGGAAAAGTGGACCTAGACGTCCCGGTTGTCAATGTCGAGGTAAACGAAAACGGTTATGCCATTCAAGACTTCGGCTCCGGCATGGACATCAAAGACTGGTTTGAGAATTTTCTGCTCCCTTACGAGGGCCGCAACGGTGAAACGCGTAGCAAGGGCATGCGTTCGTCCAAAAATATGAAACGATTCGTGAACCCAAAAATAGCGAAGGTGACTCGTGTGGAGAGCTGGATTAACGGCCATCAGATCGCGGCTTACACCAACCGGGGGGACGAACGGCTGAACATGGTTGAAGAACTGATTATCGATTTCCCGCCGGGAACACCGGCGCCTAATTCCTGGGACCGGGTGGAATATGACCGCGAAACAATTCGTGAAATGAAAACCGTTATCGACCTGCTTACCGATTCAGAACAGGCGATTCCCCGGCGCTTTGCCCAAATCAATTCCCTGGCGCTTCTGGTTCAAAAAATTCATGACGAGAACCCCAGGGCGTCCGAAGAATTAATCAAATATTTAAAGGCAAGCACCCAGCGGTATATCCAACAAAGGAAACAGGCGGGAGAAGCGTTTCTTTTGGTGCCGAATAGACTGCATGGGGAGGATCGGCCGTACGGGTGGAGTTTTTTTGAGAATGAGCGCTTTACGCCGTTGGACCCGGCTTTATTTGATTTTGATCTTAAGGCGCTAATCCGAAAAGCCGGCATTCAAACCGCCGGGGATGATTTTCGCGCGTCCATTCTTCAGACAAGTCCCGGCCTGGGAGCGGTTCCTTTTTACCTCGCAGATTGGGATGTACACGGCAAAATGGGAGACGCGGCGGTTTGGATGATCGTGGGGGGGCAGGCTGTGATTTTTCTGAATCAAAGACTTTATGATCACCATCAGAGAGAAAGCCTTGCATGGTTCCACGGACTTTTAGCGGCATTTGACCGGCAAATTCATCAGCGCGCCGCAGTGCTGGGCCCGAATCTGGCGGCCCCGGCAAAGCCGGCCCCGGAAAAGAAAACAAGAGCCAGAATTCTTGAGTATATGAACCGGCATAAAAGAAAGATTATGTTGGTGCTGGCTGGCGGCGCACTTGCAGCCGCTTTAGTTGCCGGTCTGGCAAGGGTTTCCTGGATCAGCGGGCCTGGGCGCCCACCGTCGGCTGCCCAAGAGGAAGCCAGCAAAGTTCCTGAAATCACGCCCAAGAGAGAAATTAATTTTGAAGTCTGGAAGAAGGACATGGACGAAAAGTTTACGGAGTGGATGAAGGGAACAAGCAATCTACTTTCGAATTTGAACAACACGATCTTGTGGGGGGAGGATTGGGTGAAGTCGTCGCTTGAGAAACATCAGCGCCTGAGGGACGAAATCTACGACCAGTTAGCGGCGAGGGAGGCCTTCTTAAAAGATCGAGATCCCCAGGACCCAGCTTTCAATGCGGCCAAGCAAGAACTCAAAGCCGATGCGGAGAAATTCGTTAAAGAGCAGGACCGTTTTCTTTATGCGATTCTTGGGAGAGGGGTGCCCCTTGAGGGTAGTAAAAAAGTCTCGTATTGGGATCTGACACCCGAGAGGGGCGGCCGTGATAGGCTTGAACAACTTTTTAAAACCCGCCGGCCTCTTTCGTCCGGTTTGCAGGAACAAACCGGTATCATCGATGCGCTGGGTACGCCAACCTTTGAAGGTTGGATGCAGAATCTGGATCGGCTCCAGAAAAAGATCCTTGCGGACACTCGATCAGGCAAAGAGGATTTGCATACGTGGATTAATTATAGCCATTACGGCAACGGAATTATCAGTAACGCTAAGGACTCCGATTCCGTCAGTGAGCAGCTGAAGAAATATGCTCTGCTAATGTTCGTGATTGAAGAGTTTCTCAGGGACGAAGAAGCTCGCAGCAGCGATACCAGTGCACTTGCCGTAAAAAATAAAATCTACGCGGATAAACGGATCGAATTTGAGGAAACATTGAAAAAACTGCGTGGGGTGGCTCTGCCGCAGAGTGCTCGGTCTGAATACAGCGAAGGACAATGGGCCTGGCTTCACCGTGAATTATTAGACGCCCTGCCCAGGGAAATTTTTGCCACAGATGAAAAAGACCAGGGTACTGCCGTGGAAATACCCGCCATGGATCCGGCCAAGAAAGCACGCCTGCAAGCTCTGGTCATTAAAGTTGTGCAGCAAAGGGCTCAAGCCCTCGAGGATTTGGAAGATTTAGTTGAAAAAGTGAGGCAAAGGGAGCGCGCCGGCAGTATCCCCAAAGAAGACCGGGAGAGATTGGTTGATAGGATCGCCAGTTTTTACGAAACGCAGCGAGGTTACCAGCAAGACATCGCTGAGAAAAAATTCAGAGAAAATGCGCTGAGGCAATCCGGAATCCGGACGGAGATCGAGGCTTATCGGGCTTCTCTGAAACCGCTTTCTATGGACCTTCAAATTTTAGGAGGTAAGGTGGACCACACCTCTTTGGGAGAAATGCTCAGTGATTTGGAACTGACGCAGAAGAAAATTCTCGAAGCCATTGACAATGGAAATGGGCAGCTAATCAGGGATGTTCTTGATTTTAAAAACGAGACCGAAGCGCCCTATGGGGATCGCGAACCGTCCCCCCGATTTCTGCGCGAGCTGCCCCGGCGGCAGCAATGGCTGAAAAAAGAAATTCGTCAAGAAATCGCAGCCTTAAACTCACAGCTGGCCTATCATCCCGACGTGGATGGCCGCTTCATGCGCGCTAAAGACCAGTTTGAAAAATCAGTCAAGGATTTTGAAGCTAAAGTCGAGGCTAAACGAGGTTTTTTTGATGAATGGATGGAGAAAATTCTTGGTATCGGTTCGGCGGCCATGATCAAAGCGTTGTTTTTATCGGTTTTGATGCCAATCATGCTGGTTGCGGCGGTTGCTTGGCTTGCCCGCTGGCTTTCTGCTTCCAACCAGCGCAATAAATATGGATCGCCGTCGCCTGGTGAACATGCCAATGAAATGGAAGCGATGAGCGGGTCCATCAAGGAAAGACTTCCAAAAGAGCAAAGACCCGTCGGTTTTTTCAGCTTTTTTAGCCGCAGACCAACGCCCCAGCAAGAAGCCCAGATTCACGGGCGCATTCAAAATGCACGGCCCGGAGGTTTTGGCAAAGGGTTTCATCCTTTGACGGTGACGTATTTCTCGCATCTCAATGAAGCGGGGAAATGGGTGCGTATACCCACGGTATACAAAACGCTGCGTCCAGGCGCACAACCCCTCAATATTCCTATGACCACCATTACGCTGGAGGAAGAGATAAACAGCACTTCTTATCCACTGCCTAACTATCAAAAAGAGGGCGAGAGCGGCATCATTCAAGATGACATAATCGTCGAACGTTTGCAGTCGAATGGTTCTTACGGTTTTGTTTCTCCCCACCGGGAAGGCGATAGCCTTGAATTCGCAAGAGGCGGCCGCTACCGGATCACTTATCACATCCGTTATTACCGTCCGCAGGACGTCGAAATTGATTTTCCGGAAGTTCCTCTGAGTCAAAAAGAAAGAATGGCCTGGGATATGCATTTCGGAAAGGACCTCAAAAAGCGCCTGGACGATGCGGGCGGTGATATTCTGAGAGCAGTTCATGGATTTATGAAAGGAAAAGCTTATTATGCCTCAAATGCGTCCGAGTCGGTGGATTTAACCCATGAGACATGGGCGGCATCCTTTGCCGAAGCGCTTAAAGAGAGTGCCAAATGCGCGGTGGTTTGCAATCAGGCGGCTTTGCTGAATGCGGTGCTGGCGGCCTATTTTGACCGGCCTTCGGTCTACACCCATGAAATTATTCCCGATGAACTCGGCGTTTTCAGGAAGAGTACCGTTTTGGCTAAATGGATGGATGGTCACGCGGCGAGCTATGTCAAAGTCAAAGGAAAGGCGGATGAGCCTGACCACTGGCAATATGTTAATGCGGTTGCGAAGGTTGGGCCGGAACCCATCCGCTTTGATCTGCCGCGTGAAGTGACGGTGGGCGTTCATGTGGACTTGCCGGAGATAGGCCGGCAAATCAAGAAATGGGCCATCGTGCTTAATCAATACATGCTGGTTTTTGAAAAAGTAATTTACAATCTCACGCCTTTGGGGCTGTTTAGTATTTTGGGCGCTCAACTCTTTCTGATGTTGTTCTCAGGCATGAACCTGCTTGCGGCAGTCTTGGCGATTGCGGCCAGTCCGTTGTTTTACGGGCTGGCCATTTTGTGGGGCACAGCCCTTGTTTTTCTGCCTGTTTTTAGCGCGATTTACGCCAAAGTGCACAGTCTGCAGGCCGGGAAAGTCATTCGACATAGTTTGGATGTGCTGGTCTGGCGGCTTCTTCTGCATCGCTTTCAGTCTTTTCTCTATCGCAGCCGGCTCAAAAAGGCCCGTATACTGCTTGGCGACTATATCGACAATCGAGAGATTCTTCGCATCCTGCAGGGGGAAGAAGTGCGGGCCCTGCAGCGCCACAATGACCGCATGGCCCTTGGCTTAGTTCCAGCGCCGGAACTGCGTTATGCGCATCTGCTGCGCAAAGATTTTTTTCAAAAACTAAAATCTTGGAAAGACCTTTACGGGTATTTTGTACAAAAAGGACCTGACGCACTCCCCCAGCGAGCTGGATTTCTGCGCCGTCTTTTTGCGATCACGGACGGTCTCAGTCCCATGGAATGGAAGAACGAGAACGCCATTTTGAAAAAATCCAGTGACGTTCTTTCGGCGGAATGGTCGCCCATGAACATTTTTATCCGTTTACAGGATTCTATGCTTGCGCTGGAATCCCAATGGGATCCAGCGCAGTACCAAAGTCTTGTTCTGGAAGGTGAAAAACTTCTGCGCAAGGGCCTTGAAAACGGAAAGCTGGATAGTGTCATCCCTTTACTGAGTGCGGCGGGACTGCTTTACCTTTATGGGGGGGGGCATTTGAACAGTTTTAATGGGGGGATGCGAGATACTGCCGCTATTGTGTTAAGACTTTTCCAATTGGCTGAAATGGACTTGGATCTTGCCGCAAAAATCCTGGCCTATCTTCAAGAGCCCTATCAGGATGAACCAACGGAGCATAGTGCAGCCATCCGTGCGGATTATTTGTGGCTTTTACAGCAGCAGGATGCGCAGGCGGAACAGGTTTTTCCTGGCCGTGAGCGTATTTGGGCCGATTGGCTGGTCAATGGGGGTACGCTGGCACTTGAGAACGATGAAAGCCTTTCGGAGTTGGAAGAAACGGGCAATCTTTTGGACAGCACGATTAAGCAGCGCTTTGGCTCGACGCCAAGCCTTGCATGGCTGATGGATGCTGCGCGATCCGAAATGCGCACACTGGATCTTACGGATATCCGCCGCACGATGCTTGCCGTTGGAGCGGAGAGAACCGAGCCGCTGTCCTTGCACGAAATGCTGGGCATGATTTCTGCACAGGACCGTACCCGCGCCGTCATGCTTCGGGAGCTCATCCAAAATGCCCGTGACGCCATTCGGGAAAACCGCGAGCGTTTGCTACGTGAGGGGAAAAAATTGCAAATCCGGCTCAGGAGCTACCTGACCCGCGAAGGGACCCAGCTGCGCTGGAATTTTACGGTCGAAGACCCCGTGGGCATGGACCCTGAACGCTTTTTTCTTGCTTTCCTTGCTTCCCGTAGCGACAAACCCGTTGCAGAGCGCCTAAAACGAGCTTTGACGTCGCACGCGGAAACAGAGGCAGGGGTCACTGCCGTGGCCGAGTTATTAAAGCCGGAATTCAGAACCGCGGATGTTGTGGAAATGCTGCGCCGGAGGATCGGTGCGGAAAAAGACACAGATCAAGTCGCCAATGATTTACTGATTCATCATGGATCTTTTTTTCAAGAATCCAAAAAAGCAGGGCAGTTCGGCATGGGCAAAAACACGGTTTACGCGGATGCGGATAAAGTTGTCGTGCGGACCGGCTATGGCGAGAAAGTTTACCGCGTTCGCGTGGGCGTGGAGCGCAAGGATGCCGATGACCTCCAAAAAGTGACCGATCTCCCCCTACTTGAGCTCAAGGAATATGCGGATCCTGCCCGGAAATATGAAGGCACGCGGATCCAGTGGATTAAAAACATTGAAGAAAATCAAATGATCGAGATCGCTCTTGCCGATCGCAATATGAAGTACCTGCTCTCTGAATATGTCGGCGCTGTGGATGATGTCGAGATTGTCTTTGTCGACGAATACGGGGAAAAACAAATTCCGGAGATCCCCATCCATGACCGGATGACCTACCTGGCGGGGCATGGAACGGAGATGCGCGCGCAGGTCGTCCATAGCGGCATGGGAATAACTCGGCTGACGGACGATAAACTTTTTATCCAGGGTTCGCGTGATCCTGTCTTGTATCAGCATATCACCGATTGGGAACGCCAATGGATAGAGGCGAATGCGATCGGTTTAAACTTTCCTGAAAATACGCCGGTGACGACGAGCCGCACGGCATTGACCAAACCCGCGGAAGTTCGTCATGACGCGACGGCGGCAATCCGAAAAACGGTAGTCTGGGCCTACCGGCAAGGAAAAATTTCAATTCCAGGATTGAACCCTTATGCTGCTTTTCTCAAAGACCGTAGGCTGCTGGGCCCGGTGTCGCAGCTGGAACCTTCCGCCGTGCTGGCTGCGGCAAACGATGCAGAGCACCTCCGCAAGGGGATTCCTTTTACGGATGCCGAGGGAAAATCGACGGAAGAGGCGGTGTGGCAGGCCTATTTTGAAAACCCGGATCATTTGGCGGTACTTCTGCTGCAGCTTGACGCGGCGGGGGCAGGATCCAAAGAAACCAGTTTGCTGGCCGAAAAACGCGCCTTATTTTTCCGCTATGTTCCGTCCTGGATCCAGGAGCTTTATGAAAATAATGCCGATTTTCGGCATGCTCTTGAATCCCAAGAAATAAATGGTTTCGATCCCGTTCAGCAGCCGGAGCTTTTTTCAAAGGGGATGGCCGCTGCCCTTTATCGGGCGGCGCTTCAACGCTATGTGCGGGGGAAACTCTCCATTCCAGGTTTAGCGCCCTTTCAAGATTATCTTCAAAGCCCGGAGGAGCCGGCCATTCCGGTCGCGGTCCTGCAGGATATTCGGCAAATCCAAGCGGGCCGGATTGAAGAGGTGGATTTTAGCCGCTATCAAGAGGATGCCGGCCTGCTCGCCGCATTCCTCGTTTCTTTACCGCTTGAGTCCGGTCAATCGATCCAAACACTCAAAGAGCAAATGCGCCGGAAGCACGAACAGCCGTTTGAGCAAACAGCAGTGGCAGCACCCAAGGCTGTGGTGAGGGCTGCAACGGCAGCGGAGGTTATTACCGGGGTGCATGAAATTCAGGCCGCAGAGGAGCCTCTTTTGGCGGCATTTGAAAAATTTCTGAATGCGGCATGGGATATTTTAGACAGACGTCTGCCGCCCCAAGCGCGGCGTTGGTTCGAATACCGGCGTACGGAATGGAATCTTTCAGAGAATGCCGGACCGGTTCTGGACAGTTTTACGGCGTTTTTGCAGGGCAAGACGTCCGGCGAAGATGTTTTTACCCAAGTGCTGCAGCGCATTGCCGTGGACTTGGATGCTGAGAGCGCCATTGCCTATTATGGAACTTTTCTGGCAGGCGAAAGCTCGATTGCAGATATGCGCAGGGATTTGGCGGTTTCTTTTGACAGTGAGGCCGCCTTAGCGGAGTTGCGGCAAAAAATGGATGCAGCACAGAGCGCAGGAAGGCGGGTTGTTTTTACGGTGCAGCGCTCCGAGGTTCGCTCTAAAAAAACCACTGCGGTTTGGGCGGGTGCTGTTCTGGTAACGGCGGGAGTGCTCTCGGGATGGCTGGCTCCTAGCAAAAAACCCAAGGAGGAGGAGCCAGCGCTGGCTGCGGTCGCGGTTCAGCCAACCCAAACAACATCGCAGGCTCCGGCCGGGGAGTTTCCATTATCTGAGGGCGGTATTCTTCACGAAGAAACGGTATTTATGGACAGGCTTGAGTTTATCGCTACTTCAAACAAAACTGTGATTGACAGAGGGACCGGCGCGACGTTTGGCTACAACTGGCAGACCACTGAGGCCGGTTCAATCAAGATCGATGAAGGCCGAACAGGCGAGTCGTTGTGGAAAACGCGCACTTCGGCCAATCTCGAAGCTACGCCAATCATGGTGATCAAATATGAAAGCAAAGGGGGCAATAAAAAAATCCAAGTTTTTGGGGAACTCCTGAGCGTAACGGGAGCGCCCTTGGTGGATGAAATCACGATCGATCACAAGCCGAAATTTAATCTGGTGTTTAAACCCGACAGCGGTGGGGAAACGGAAATTCTCGAGGTGGATTTGGCGCCTTATTTGGTCCATGACCATGAGGGAAGAAAATCGATTTATGCGACAGGGCAGTTTGCCTTGTCGCGGCCCCCGGATGAAAAACAGAAACCTTTTTATCAAGGCACGCTGACGATCAAAAGTATTGAATTTAGGGTCCCAGGGCTTCCGAGCGGGGCGCATGCGCTCGCTGATCATCTTTATTATGCCGTTGTTGACTCTACGGATCGTTTGGGGGTCTTTAAAGCCTTGAGGCTTTATGAACGCGACTCTGAAACCAATCTCTATCGAGTGAGAACGCTGATGGAAGAGCCCAGAGACGGATCGCGGATCAAGGCGCCTTTGATTTCCAAAGACGGTCGTTTGATCGCCTTTGAGAAGAACACGGATGGGCTTTTGCCCTCGATCCGTGTTCAGGATGGGAAAAGATTTAACCGTACGCCTGACCAATATCGTTTTGTCGTTTATCCCGGTTCGATTGACCACGTCCGTTTTGAAGGCCATCAACTGATTGTCGAGCAAAACGGCGAGGCAACGATTATTTATGATGTGGATAAAGATCTTCGAGCAGTTGCAGGCAGCGCCCGCACGGTGCATTCACCTACGATAGAAGAAGCCAAGCCGGAACCGATCAAAGCTGTCAAATCGCTCAGCAACGAACTGCATCACAAAGATGCCAAGGTGAAATGGCGGGCGGCGAACGCTGCGGAAAAATTTATGCAATTGGGCCCGGCGACGCCGGCGGATAAGCTGATTTTGGTCACGGCCCTTTTGGATGCCCTTACAGAGATTGATGAAACGGTAATGACTATGACTCAACAGCAAGATGCGATATACGATCAAAAAGATGCCGCAGCCTTGAAAGAATTTTTGACCGGATTGGAAGAACAATGGCCTGCTCTCGATGCAATCAAGAAGGCGCTTATTGCGGCCGGAGGAGAGGCGCTTGCGTCTGCCACGGCAGTTTTTTCAGCGTCGGACCCGGATGCCAGGCCCCTTGTCTCAGCGTCTCTGGCCGATGTTTTCCGCGCACTGAAGGCTAAAGAGACCCTGCCGCTCATAGGTCAGGATTTGCCGAAACCGCGCTCGGAGGTGCGAAAAGTTCTGACACCTGATGTCAGTCCCCGCTTTTCTATGTCCAACGCGTTGAGTGCTTCAAGCAGGGAACCCGCCACTCTCTATTTGCAGGCGGATGAAATCAGTGACCCAAAAAGTCCGCTGCGAGAAGATTTGTTTGCGCTGGCCTTTGAAATACGGGGACAGCAGCATACCAAGATTGTAGTTTACGGCGCTTTGGATCTCGAGGACTCATTTCTAAAAGCCCTCCGGAAAATTGGCGTCCAAACCCTCTCGGAAAATTTGGCGGAGGCCCAGCGCCGTTTCGGGCAGAAAGAAAAAAGTAGAAACATTCAATTCTCACGCGATTATGAGCGCTTGAGAAAACAAGCCGAAGCTTTTGCTCTGCGTTTCCACTCCCGCAAGAGGGGTGACATTTATGCCGCGCTTCTTTTGGCAAGGTCCCACGGACAAATTCCGGGCATTGAAAGCAGCCATGATATTTATTCGCTGAGCGGCGAATATCTGGAAGCCGCCATGGCCCAGCATATTCGAGAATTAGCCGTGGCGATTGCTGCGTAAAAAAAGAGACTGTTTTCCTTCCTGCACCCGGTTTCCACAACGGATCTATTGGCGCTCAAGTCGGTGGATTTGCTCGCCTTTCTTAAAAAGATTTAATATCTTTTTAATCCTCGCTTAATTTTAAATTTGTAGAATAAGGCTTCTAAATTTTTATGGCCTAAATACCAAGGAGTTCTGAAATGTTTATTTCTGATCAAATGCTGCAGACACAGATGGAGTTTATTCGGGCAGAGTACAAGGAGCTTGAGAGTCTTGTGCAGCTGCATGCGTCAGACGTTGCCGATCAAATTGCGACGAGTATTAATGCGCAGAGGATGGAACTCGATTGTCTGCGAGAAACGGGAGTGAGCGGAGAAATGACGGCACAAGAGCGAACGATTCTTGCCAAACGGATGCGCGCAGAGGCACGCTCGTTAAAGCGCCAATGGGCACGGCATTTAGTGACGACGGCGCGCAACCGCCAGCATATCGGCCGCCGGCAGCGGCGGTCTATGCCAACCTTTGCCGTCTGAGGTGAGATTAAGAAGACGCTCCTAAACGCCGATCTTTGGGGCATGGCTCCCAAAATCCAAAACACTGTTTTATTTTTCGTCATCTTATCCGCAATGGTTGTATCTCGCTCATCCGCTTATGCAGAAGAGGAAAGTGCGGGCGTTAAAGCGGCGGGGGTTGTGCATAATATCGCTCCGGATCGGAAGGTGGAAAAAATCGGAGGAGTGATGCAACCCGAGCCCCTCGATCTTTACATTAAACGCCTGATCGACCATTTGTCGGAACAAATCAGTCAACTTGATCAGAAACTTGATCGTGTCGCGTCCCGGTTAAATCCGCCCGTACAAACGCCTCAATTTTCTGCCGCACCTGCCGGGAAACAAACCCCCAATCTAAAGATCAATTCTCAGCCAACCCGAAAGACAACGTCTTCGCGATGAAAAGCCGGGCTTCATCGCGCGGGAATGATCGCGGCAGTATTTTAATTTATGCGCTTTGGATCTGCGCACTTTTAAGCCTTTTTGTTTTTTCAGCCGGCTATTCCGCCCGACAAAGGCTGCGGGTCGTCGGTCGTATTGAAGATAGAATTTACCTCAGAGATGGGGCGCAATCCGCTGTGGAACGTGCTCTCTGGAGTGTGAACCAGACGCGGATGGAACCCCCTTATGAGTCTCTGAATGGGGCGTGGAGTGTGAACAAATCCTTTTTTCATGACATCCGAGCTGGCCGGACGTTGACGGATGTTCTCAAAGCAGAAACACTGGATGCGGACACCGCCAAAAAAAATAGCGCATTTGCTTTTGGATTGTCCGATGAAGAAAGTAAGATCAATTTAAACGTTCAAAAGAAAACAGTGGATCTACGGCGCTTATTTCAATTGGCGGCAGGGGTGGATGACCGTGCCGCTTCTATACTTGCGGATTCCCTTCTCGATTGGATGGATGAAGATGATGATTTGAATCCGGACGGAGCGGAGTCCGCCTACTACCGGTCGCTCAAAGTTCCGATTCGCCCGAAAAATGGCCCCCTGGTGCGTTATGAGGAAATCCGAAGTATGCGTGGAATGACTTCGCAGATTTATGCCAGTCTCCTGCCCTATGTGACGGTTTATGGAGATGGCCGTATTAATTTAAACACGGCTTCGCCGACTGTCTTGCAGGTGGCTGGAGTTTCCAAAGTCCTGGTGGATGCCATTGATCTTTACCGGAGGGGGTTCGATCATGCGCTGGGTACTGCAGACGATCATGTTTTTACGGATCTTGCTAGCGTCACGGCAGAGTTAGCGAAAGAGAAAAATGTAGACGCCGATGAACTGAAATTTTTAGATGAATTGATCCAAAAGAAAATTTTCAAAATAACCTCGGCGTTTTTTATTGTACAAAGCCGTACACGGCTCGATTCAGGACGGCAGGAACTGAGGGTTGAAAGTGTGATCAAACGGGGCATCGGTATTCTCAGTTGGCGTGAATATTTTAGGCATCTTCAACAGACCGAAGGAGCATAGCGTATGACGAGATATCGCGGGGGGGTCATTTTTTTGATTTTAGTGGTGAG
>CAYMUZ010000083.1:0-3335 GCA_964393875.1 uncultured bacterium
CAGAGATCGCGCCGGATGAAGCAGAAGCTTACTTTCTGCGAGCACATCCGGATGTTGTGCATTGGGGCAATGCCTTTTCAATTTTACCGCAACGATTAAAGAACACAAAAAAAGGCGGGCTGGGGGTCTTTGGCTGGCCGATGCTTGATTTAAATGGAGATACAGCGTCGAACGAGCCGGATGTGGCGGCTCGTTCAGAAGTGGTGGACCTTGCAGAGACGCAAGAGTTTGTTCTTCCGCCAATGGCGCCAAGGGTACCCGATTCCGTTCTTGAAGGGGTTAAGCAAAATTTTCTGAGTAAAAGCGCGACCGGTTTCATCTACAGAAAAGACTTTAGCCAGGAAGAACGGCAGCGCGCGGCCAAGGAACGTACGATTGCTTTTGATATGAAGGATACGATTGAGCATTCCGGCGATCTGCGCCCGGGAATCAAACAACTGCTTAAAGAATTACAGGATGAAAACGTTCGCCTTGTGCTTTGGACGAGTGATGATAGCGGCTCGGCACTTCACTTTTTTGAAAAAAATCCAGAGTTGTTAGATTTTTTTGCACTTGTGATTACAGGGGATAACTATATTGTCGGACGAGATCCTGCCCGCCTTGAACAATTGAAACAAGCTTACATCGATGCCGGGGCTGACGCAGATAAGGTTCAGCAATATGTGAATGATCATGAGATTGGGCAGGCCTATAACATTCCCAAAGACATTTCTTTTTTAGGCTATCGTGGGCTTGTCGATGATGACGCACGGTGGGTGCAAGCCATTAGGCAGTCCCCTTTTTATGAAAGCGCCGGCCGACCTCATGGCTTTGAAGTTTCTCCCTACAACCGCCAAATTGCCGCAGCCGAAGAAGCGCAGTATGTCGCAAGATGGAAAGATGAAATTCTTCAGCTGCTCCGCGCTGAAATGCCCCCGCCTTTGTCCGAGCCAGGGCCTTCTCAAGACTCGCCGATTCCGACTCGCTCGGAGGTGCGTTTTAACCAGGATGAGGGCAATGGCAAAAGGAAAGTCCTGCTACCAAGGTCGGATTATGTTTCAGTGGGTCTAGGCGGGGGTCAACAAGGGTCGAGGGAAAATAGAAAATCTTTAGCGGATTGGTGGATTAGAGAGACCAGTTCGGAGCTTTTGTTTTCAGGGATTAATGGCTTAAACTTTGGCCGGCTGAGAACAGATATGACTTCAAGAAGCAACCGGGGTGAGATAACGAGTCCGATTTTACCAGAAATAATTCTATCAAGAATGCTTCGTGGGATTCCCTTTCAGGGGGTGTTTTTTTCGGCGCTGATCAATTTGGCGAAGAAGCGAATTCCAACGGGCGGGCAGAGTTTTAGCTTCGAGCGTGCGAACCAATTTAATTTTTTCGCGGTCATCCAGCTGATCAATCAGTTTTACAATCAGCGCAAGATTGACTTCCAGTTGTGGCATAGGAGGCACCCCCTCTTTGGCGGACATCGTAGTGCATCGACTGAGGGAGGTCAAACACTTAGCCGTGTCCGTTCAGAAGTGCGATCCGAGATAGCGAATGCTTTCAAGATTCGCACGATCGGGGTTGGCGTTGGTTCGGGGCCGAGCAGTTATTTATTGACCATTGGCAGTAAAAATATTCTGCTCGATGCGGGGCACGGTGCCGCCAAAGCTTTGCAGCAGGCCGGTGTGTCTGTGGATATCATTCTGATTTCGCACGCGCATCGCGACCATACCGGTGATATTTTACGTATTTTTGATCAATACGAAATGCCGATTTATTCGCTTGAGAGCACGATCCCCGTGACCAAAATCATGCTTGCAGACAGCATACACTTTGAGCCGGCGACAGACCGTTCTTTTCTGCGCAGTGTGCTAAAGAATATCGGGCCCTCTTGGCGCGGAACCCAGCCCGGGGTGTGGTACCAGCTGGGTGAGGACGTCAAAATTTTATTTCAGCCCACACCGCATATGCCGGGCTCTAGTTTGATTTACATTGCGACGCCTCACGGTAATTTTCTCTACACGGGTGATTTTTCGCAAGAAGCACTGCGCGGGTCGGAATCCTTCCAGTTACTGCCGGCCTTGCCGGGGCAGGGTCTTTTAGCAGAACTCAAACATCGATTAAGCGGAGCAATATTTGCCGCCACCGGCTGGATTTTCAATATCAGGACCCTGCCTTCTTGGCTTGCGCGCTGGGCCATCAGCTTGCGCCGGGCTTTTAATCCGTATTTCCCAGTCGACAAACTTTTGGAGGAGGCCACTTACGGTTTGCGAACTCGCCAAAAATTGCGGCCGGAACGGGAAAACGCTTTTGCCAAAGACTTGACCCCCAGACTCAACCGTGGCGCGAAGGTGCTCATTCCTGTTTTTGCGCTAGGCCGGGTTGTGGATGTGGCTCTCACCATCCGCGAACTTCAGGAAAAAGGATCCTTACCGAAAACCGCAAAAATTTATGTGGATGGCATGGCTGCGCAAACTCTGGAAGATCACATCCATCAACTGGAGGCCAGTTCAAATCCGACGAATGAAGAGCGCCGTCAATTTCGTTTGCTGACTGGGGTTGACATCGGTCAGCTCGAACAGGGGGAGGCCCCGGTCCTTTTTGTCAATAACATCCTTCGGGAAGCGATCACAAGCGGTAAACTTGACGGACCGTATTTCATTCTTGCAGGTTCCGGATCTCTGGCCGGGGGGCGAGCTCTGCATTATTTAGAAGCGCTGGGAACGGATCCCAACAATGTTATCGTGCAAGTGGGTTATCAATTTTTCGGAACTTACGGCCGCCAGCTCGCAGAAGGAATACGGGACCTGGTTCTTACGGAAAAGATCAATGGAGAGTGGGTGGCCGTGCCGGTGAAAGTACTCGCGGATGTTTTTCAGCATGATTTTGGCGCGCATGGGGATCTTTATGATCTGATCGATTTGGCTTTGCGCGTTTTGGCCGGCCGGACAGGATTAGTGCATGGCGATCTGACGGCAAAACAAAATTTAAAGAAACAGTTGGAAGCGCGGGGCCTCTCCGGTGTGTTCATTCCCCAAAAAGGGGACGAAGGTTTTCTGGACCTTTCTCCCAAGACCCAGCGCGAACGCCAGCGCCTTTTCACGGCTTTGCCGGTACAGCCGCTGCCGCAAGTCGAGCCCGTGGTTTCCGAACCGCTTAGCCCGCACCGTTATTTTCTTCCCGGCGATACCGAATTCAAGAGAGCTCAAACAGGTTTTATCACCGAGTGGCTGGCCTTGCTCAGAGTTGAAAACAATAGAAAAAATGATGGTCTGCTGCGGGGGTTAATTCGGACCCGGCAGGGGACAGGATCTCTCAATGTGCTTGAGAGCTTGAATCACGAGTTCCGGGAAGAAGTAAAAAAA
>CAYMUZ010000084.1:0-2500 GCA_964393875.1 uncultured bacterium
CGGTGAATTTTGTGGCGGTTGCAAGTGCGGTGCTGGAGCTTGGCGCCAAACCTGTTTTTGCGGATGTCGATTCCCGTTACTACAACATTCTGCCGTCGGAAATCAAGCGGCTGAAAACGTCTAAAACCCGTGCGGTGTTCCTGCTGCATTATGGCGGACATCCCGCACCATTTGAAGAAATCAGGGCAGCGGCCGGAAAAAATATCTTAATTTTTGAGGATAGCGCTAATTCCGTGGCTTCCCGGTACAAGGGTGTTCAGTGTGGGGCACTTGGAGACGGGGGCGCTTTTAGTTTTGATGCAATGAAAATTCTGGTGATGGGCGACGGCGGCGCGCTGATTGTGCGTGATCCTGAAGTTCTTCGGCAGGCCAAAGCCCTGCGCTATCTTGGTTATGGTGAGGCCACGACCTCAGGGACCGAGGCGCTTAAGACAGGCAAACTGCGCTGGTGGGAGTACGATGTAGAATGTCTCTCGGGGCGTTTTATTTCCAATGATATCCTGGCTTCCATGGGACGCATCCAACTTAAAAAATTGCCTGAATTTATTGAGCGCCGCCGGCAGATCTGGAATTTTTACCAGAAAAATCTGTGCGGGATTCCCAGCCTTGAACTTCCGCCGGAGCCTCTTCCGGAAACGACGAGCTCGTACTATCTGTATTGGGTCAAAGCGCCTGGGAAAAGAAATGAACTGGCTGATTTCCTGAAACGAAAAGGGATTTACACGACATTCCGGTATTACCCGCTGCATCTCGTGGGGCACTACGGTGACAAGTCGCGCCTGCCGAATGCGGAGGCTATGAATGAGACCGTCTTAAATATTCCCGTACACCAGAATCTTTCGGACCAGGATAAAACGCTCATTGTGGATTCTATTAGGGATTTTTACGCAAGCCATGGCGGATGAGAATACGCGTCAAGACGCATGGCGGGAAACAGCTAAGATTTTTTATAATCAGTTTGCGGAGGTCAAAGCGCAGGCGGGTTTCTACCGCGCGTTTGTGAGAAACTACCGGGGGCTTAGGGGGCGTGTTTCTGCGCTACAGAGTTCGAAGACAGATTCTCCATGCTGCGTGCTTGATGTGGGGTGCGGCGCGGGAGAACTCGCCGGAGCCTTGCAAGGGCCCGGTATTTCAGTGATTGGCATTGACATTTCCGGTGAGAGTCTGCGAGTGGCTCAAACCCGTGGCGTGGGTTGGTTTGTCCAGGCAGATATGGCGGCATTGCCGTTTCCCGAAAATTCTTTTGAGGGGGCTGCGGCAATGACGAGCCTTGAATTCTGCCGTGAAAAGCACAAAGCGCTCTCTGAAATTTTTCGCGTTTTAAAACGCGGTGGGTTTTGTTATGTAGAAGTACGCAGTGGCGATTTTTTCTTATGCCGGCTTCCGGCCCCGTTTCGCGGGGCTCTAGAGAAATGGGGCCTGACAGCCCGTTACCCGGCAGAAGCGTTTCGCGATTTAACTCGCCAGGAGTGGATCCGGCTTTTCAGTGCAGCCGGTTATTCCCTTGAAAAAGAGTATCCGTCGTTGCGGCCAGTCTGCTATGGTTCGCTGGGGACGCGTTTCAAGAACATGCTTGTTTTATTCATCAAAAACACATTCCCTTTGCGGTATCATTACATGTGCGGATTTCTCTTGGTGAAAACGTGACAGGGGCAGCGGGGGGTTGTCCTCTGGCGTGTTGTCGGGTATCCTTCTAACGGAGTGAAGATAAAGCTGTTCACTGAACGACCGCTTCTTTTGGAAGCAGAGTTTTAACCTTTCGAGACTCGCAAAGCGAGGTGCCTTGTGTCTGATACCGCAGTAAAAAAAAACGAGAAGGTGATCAAGATTCTCGTAGTGGATGACGACGAGATGACGCGTCATTTTCTGTCGCACGTGCTTGCGCAGCAAGGCTATGAAGTTCAAACGGCTGTGGGGGGGCGTGAGGCGGTTGAGAAGCTGAAGGAGCACGCTTACGCGCTGGTACTGCTCGATATCGAAATGCCGTGGTTTGACGGGCTTGAAGTGCTGCGTCACATTCGCGAACACCACAGTAAAGCCACACTTCCGATTATCATGGTGACTGCCAGCGATAAAAGCAGTGAAATTATTTTGGCGCTCGATATGGGCGCCAATGACTACGTGACAAAGCCGTTAGATGTCCCTGTCCTTTTTGCGCGCATGAGAGCGCATCTTGCCACCAGTCGCGGAGAATAGGCCGCCTTAGACCCCATGCAGCCTTTTGAAGAATTTCTCAGTCTGTTTAGTGAAATGCGCTGGCGGCCCGTGATTGGGGACCCCACTGTTTTTGGATGGATCACCTGCGGGCTTTATTTTACAGCGGCTCTTTTTTGCTTTTTGGCGGCGCGCGCCGCGCACGCATTGCAGGAACAGACGGGGGAGTCTGAGAACCCCGATTTTTGGGGGCTGCTGACATTTTTGCTCGTACTGCTCGGATTTAACAAACAGATGGATTTGCAGACACTTTTGACCGATATTGGCAGGGCCGTCGCCAAAGAAT
>CAYMUZ010000085.1:0-4780 GCA_964393875.1 uncultured bacterium
TCCACCGGGGCTCCTAGGCCTGCAAACTGCCCCCCAGCAAGGCTTCGGGATCCGCGGTGCCCGTAATGAATTGGCGGATCACAGGCTGATCCGATTGACGAATTTCTTGAGGCGTTCCAATTCCTATGATTTTACCGTCGTGCAGCATGGCAATACGATCCGCCACTTTGTAGGCACTTGTCATGTCATGCGTCACGATAATCGAAGTCACTTTAAGTTTCTTCTTCATCCGCAGAATCAGGTTGTTAATCACATCGGAATTGACGGGATCAAGCCCAGTCGTCGGTTCATCGTATAAAATAATTTTCGGCTCATTGCAAATGGCCCGCGCCAACCCGACTCGCTTGCGCATTCCTCCGGAAAGCTGCGCAGGCATCTTCTCTTCGACTCCGAAAAGCCCCACCAGACTTAATTTTTCACGCACAACAGCCTGGATCTCTTTCTCAGGCATTTTCGTGTGCTCAATCAGCGCAAATCCTACGTTCTCATAAACATTGAGGGAATCAAAAAGAGCCGCTCCCTGAAAAAGCATTCCCAACCCCAACCGCACCTCCTGAAGGCGCACTGCATCGAGACTCGCTAGTTCTGTTCCCTCAATACGGATACTACCGCCATCCGCTTCGAGAAGTCCCATGATGATTTTTAAAAGCACGCTCTTGCCGCAGCCCGAGCGGCCCAAAATAACAAGCGTTTCCCCCGTTTGGACTGTTAGATTAACACCGCTAAGTACGTGCTGGGCACCGAACCACTTTTGGACACCGTTAATTTCAATCATAGAAAAAAGAAAATAGCCGTAAAAAGCGCGTCAAAGGCGATGATCAATATCAGCGCAAGCACGACCGCGGACGTCGTCGCCCGCCCCACCCCTTCCGCACCGCCGTCTGATTTTAGTCCGAAATAGCACCCCACCACAGAAATAATGCCGCCAAAAACAAATGCTTTGATCAACCCTGTAATCACGTCCTTAAACTTTAAAACCGTGAACCCCCGCTTAATATACTGGTGCGAATTGATCCCCAGTTTAAAAATAGCAATGCACCAGCCTCCAAACATTCCGATCACATCCGCATAGATGGCAAGAATAAACAGCATCAAAAAAGCTGCCACAAACCGCGGCACCACAAGATAACGCAGCGGATCAACCGCCAGAGCCTTCAACGCATCAATTTGCTCGGTCACTTTCATGGTGCCAAGCTCCGCAGCAATCGACGCCCCCACATGGCCCGCAACGACCATGGCCGTTAACACGGGTCCCAGCTCACGGGTGATCGAAAGGGCCACCAGATCAGAGGTAAACTGCTGGGCGCCAAAAAGACGCAATTGGTAGGCGGACTGCAGCGCAAGCACGACTCCGGTAAAAAGCGAGGTAAGAAACACAAGCGGAAACGAGGTGACACCGATCTTGTACATTTGCGAAAGAGTGGCAGAAACACGGAGCCGTTTCGTAACGAGACACACCAGAGTATCTCGGAACAAAAAGGTAAGACCGCCGATTAAGCGGCACAGTAAAATCCAGAACCGCCCCACCTCCACAAAATAGCTGCGGATCGAGAGAATCTTTTTTAAAACTCTATACGACATGGGCTTCGCTAGGACGCTTTTTCAAACTGCACCGTATCGCCGCGGAGCTCCGCATGGATTTTATCTCCATCCTTGAACTTTCCCGACAAAATCTCTTCCGCTAAAACATTCTCAATATATCTCTGAATGGTTCTCTTCAGAGGACGGGCGCCAAACTCGGGGTCGTAGCCCTTATCGATCAGAAACACGATCACCTCAGGCGTGAGAACCAACTCAAGTTTTCTATCGCGCAAACGCTCTTTGACATCGTGCAACTCATACGAAATGACCAGTTCGAGATCGCTGCGCTTAAGCGGGTGAAATACAATGGTGTCGTCAATACGATTCAAAAACTCCGGCCGGAATGTTTTTTTCACTTCATCGAGAAGCTTGATTTTGAGCTTGTCATAATCAACTCCCTGGGCTGCATCACTGGGTTTAAATCCCATGTCGCTTTGCTTGCGGACAAGATCCGCACCTACATTCGAGGTCATGATCACAATGGTGTTTCTGAAATCAACTTTGCGCCCGAACGAGTCGGTCAGGCGGCCGTCTTCCATCAGCTGCAGCAGCATATTGAAAACATCCGGATGCGCTTTTTCAATTTCGTCGAAAAGCACAACGGAGTACGGACGCCGGCGGACTTTTTCAGTCAACTGACCGCCTTCTTCATATCCGACATAGCCCGGGGGTGCTCCCACAAGCCGTGAGACATTGAATTTTTCACCGTATTCACTGCAGTCTACGACCACAATCGCATCCGGATCGCCGAACATAAATTCGGCCAGTGAACGAGCAAGCAATGTTTTCCCAACGCCCGTCGGACCCAAAAAGATGAAGGTCCCAAGCGGTCTTTTAGGATTCCGAAGGCCGGAACGGGAACGCCGAACGGCATGCGAAACAGCGGTAATAGCCTCGTGCTGTCCGATCACGCGCTTATGAAGCTCATCTTCCATTCGAAGCAAACGTGATGTTTCTTTCTCTTCAAGACGTGCCAACGGCACTCCGGTCATCTTCGACACCACATAGGCGATGTCGTCATCGGTCACCTGCACTTCTACTTCTGACTTGGACTCTTTCCAGCTTTTTTTAAGTGCCTGCAGGTGTTCTTTCGCTTTACGCTCTTCATCGCGCAGTTTGGCAGCCTTTTCAAAATCCTGAGCCTTAATGGAAGCCTCTTTCTCGCGCTTGAACGTATCAATTTCCACTTCGACTTTTTTAAGCTCCTTCGGCGCCGTGGTAACGGAAAGCCGTGCACGCGAAGAGGCTTCATCAATCAAGTCAATCGCTTTATCTGGCAAAAACCGTCCGGAAATATAGCGTTCAGAAAGCTTCACCGCCGCTTCAATGGCTGAGTCTAAAATTTTAACCCGATGATGCGCTTCGTATTTATCCCGAAGGCCGCCCAAAATCTGAATCGCTTCATCCACCGACGGGGGATCGACCATGATCGTCTGGAAACGGCGAGCCAGCGCGGAATCCTTTTCAATGTACTTTCGATACTCGTCAAGCGTTGTAGCTCCGATGCACTGAATTTCACCGCGTGCCAATGCCGGTTTGAGAATATTTGAAGCGTCAATGGCCCCTTCGGCACCCCCGGCGCCCACGAGCGTATGAATTTCATCAATGAAAATCATCACATTCTCAGAGCGGCGAATTTCATCCATCACGGCCTTGATCCGTTCTTCAAACTGACCTCGATACTTGGTGCCGGCTACCATGAGCGCCAAATCAAGCACCACAATTCTCTTTTCAGCCAAAATCTCCGGCACATCTCCGGCAATAATTCTCTGGGCCAAACCTTCGACAATAGCAGTTTTTCCGACTCCCGCTTCGCCCAAAAGCACCGGATTATTTTTAGTGCGGCGCGCCAGAATCTGAATAACACGCTCGATTTCATCCTCGCGGTTCACCACGGGGTCCAGCTTGCCTTCCTTCGCCAAGAGAGACAAATCCCGGCCAAACGAATCCAGAGCCGGCGTTTTTGTTTTCCCTTTTCCGGAAACACCGACCTGCCCGGCGTTCCCGCTGCCCCCCGGCCCCTGTCCGGGGCTGCTGCCGGCGCCTGACGCGGACGAGGAGCCCAAAAGCTTAATGACTTCCGCTCGGACTTTATTCAGATCCAATCCGACGTTCATCAACACATGACTGGCAACGCCTTCCCCTTCCTTGATCAGCCCCAGAAGGAGGTGTTCGGTGCCAATATAGTTGTGCCCCAAGCGCCGAGCTTCATCCATGGCCAATTCGATGACTTTTTTCGCCTTTGGCGTAAAAGGGATGTCTCCAGAAACAATCGTACTCGGTCCAAACTGTACCAGTTTTTCAACTTCCAGGCGGATGGTGTCAAGGGAAAGCCCTAAATTTTGAAGCACCGCGGCAGCGACACTCTCCCCTTCCTTGATCAGTCCAAGCAGAATGTGCTCGGTGCCAATATAGTCGTGATTAAAACGCTTGGCTTCTTCTTTGGCTAAGATAATAACTTTACGAGCCCGTTCCGTAAAACGATCAAACATGGAAAACCTCCGTGGCTTAAACCCAGATCGGGTTCCAGCATGAAAATAGTTTATTTACAAAGACACTTTACTCAAACGCTCGCGTATCAACGTAGCACGAAACGAATCTCTCTCGGTGCTGTCAATCACCCGGCCCGCAGATTTCTGAAGATGCGCCGGCTGAATCATCAAAAAAAGAACATGCAAATCCTGCAAAGTCAATTTCCCTGCGATCATTTCTAAATCAACACCCAGCATCACCAGAGAAAGCAAGCTCATTGCTTCTTGCGACGCAATCAGCCGCGCTGTTTTGAGTGCGCCAAGTGCCCGCCAAATTTGATCGTCAAATCGAATTTTTCTCTCCTGCCGGATAAACTCCCTTGCCGTTTTTTCATGGTCCACGACCTGGCGAATGACCGACGCCAGGTTTTCAATAATCTCCGACTCAGGCTGCCCCAGGGTCATCTGGTTGGAAAATTGAAAAAGATTCCCGGTCGCCTGGGTGCCCTCCCCGTAAAGCCCGCGCACGGCCAAATTTAACTTGCTTAGCGCCTGCAGTACTTTCTGAATCTGTTTGGTCAGCACCAACCCCGGCAAATGAAGCATGCAGGAAGCCCGCAGGCCGGTACCCACATTCGTGGGACACGCCGTCAAGTACCCGAGCACCGGGCTAAAGGAAAAATCAAACTGTTCCTCCATCCCCATATCGATTTTGTTAACACCCTCCC
>CAYMUZ010000086.1:0-7400 GCA_964393875.1 uncultured bacterium
CACTAATGCCGCCGTGCACGATGAGGTCACGCCCGTATTCCTTCCCGTTTGGCCACAAGACACGGTCGCGAACCACCTCAAAACAATACCCCTGATGGATTCGCCGCCGCGACCGCCGTTTTGCCCGCAGTGAATGCTTCACAAATGTTTTCTCCTCTCGACTTTTCTGGCGACAACCAGTAAACGGTTCTGTGCTCGAAACAAGCGGGCCAACCCAAGGATGAGTATTCCGGATAAACGCTCCAAGGGCCTTAAACGATACTTCGCCAAATCTGTTTCACTCAAGAAAAACCGGATAGGTTCAAACCCATTGCGTTTAAGAAGCAGTCCCAAGGTTTTTTGATTGTAATAAGTCACGTGCTCTAAAAAGAATATCTTGTTCAAGCCCGTGCGCAGCATTCCAAAGCTCAGCTGGTATACCAAAGAAGAAAGCTGGCGGAAAAGCTTCCTTCGTTAGGGGTCGCCAGAAGAATCACCCCCCCCGGCTGCAGGCACTCATTCGCTTTTTGCAGCATCCGGTGGGGATTCTCAACGTGTTCGATCACATCCATGATCGCCACCGCAGAAAAGGGGAATGCCCTACGGGGCATCTCTTCAAAAAAACCCTGTTTTAATTCCAGTCCAAAACGTGCTTTCGCAATTCGAATATTCTCGGGGCTGGTGTCGACGCCGTCGACCTGCCAGCCACGGCGCTTCGCCAACGCCAGAAAAAGACCATTGCCGAAACCCACTTCAAAAAGCCTGCGCTCACGGCTCGGCGATTCCTGTTCAAGGATTTCAAGGCCGCGGCGGAATTCGTTTACAGTTTGGCTCTCTTCATTGAGACTGCCGTATTCGTAATACCCTTCATGAAAATCATGAAAAGTCTTCAAAGACTCTGACGATTCGTAGGCGCGCGCCATCGCGGCGGGATCCAGGCAGGGATCCAGATAGCTCAAGCCGCAGCGGACACACCCATAGACACTCGAGCCCTCAACAGGATAACGAAAATGACGCTCACGGCCGCCGCAAAGCGGGCATTCGCTAAGCGGCTTGAGTGTCAAGGATTCAGACATTTTTTTTGTTTCGAGACCCTGGGGGTTTTGCATGGGTGCGTTCCAAATAAACTGTTTTCTTACCGGAAACTGTTAGGTTTTTTTTGATACAAAAATCATTTTGGATAAAGACTTTCATCGATGCAAAATTGGTCACTAAAACATGAGCGGCGATACAACGTATCCCAGCTCGGTCCGCTGCCCTGCACCCGGCGGCAAGCAATTGGCTCCCCAAGCCGCGGCCGCGCAGGCTCCGCTTAACCGCCAGATGAAGCTCCACCTTCGAGCGGTTGCGGCGCTCCATTCGCACCTGCCCCACGGGCTCGCCATTCTGCTCCCCAATCCATAAAAAGGTCGCCGGAGCCGCTAATTTCTCGGCCAGCCATTTTTGGTGCTGTGCATACGGCACGGGCGCACTCGAAAAAGAATTGTGCCGCACCTCTTGATCATTACGCCAAAACCATAAGCGCCGGCAATCCGTCCAACGAGCCTTCCGCAATCGCAACGAGCTCATCAGGCGAGCATCTCCCACGAAAGGATATCGTCTTCTTCAATGTCGCTCTTGGCTCTGCGGCCAACAACGATGTCCATAAGGCGGGTAGGAATACCGAAACCGGGACGTTTGACTTCAATCATTTCACGGCGTATCGCCGTGCCCTTTGTAATGGCGCAAGCCGCCACAAGACTGCGGCGGCCCAACCGGTACATCTCTTCTTCCGCCTGAGTACGCCGTTTGAGGGAGGATCCCAGCGCCTTTTCCGTTTCACGAATTCCCTGCACCATGGCGGCCAGCTCATCCGGTTCAATGGCAAAGGGGTGATCTGGCCCGGGCAATTTCCGGCTCGTTGTAAAATGTTTTTCAATCGCACACGCACCAAGAGCCACGGCGGCAATGTCTACGGCTACGCCCGTGGTATGGTCTGAGAACCCGACGGGAAGATCAAACGCCAACCGCATGGTTTGCATGGCGCGCAAATTCACGTCTTCAAAACGGGGCGGGTAGTTAATGGCGCAGTGCAAAAGAATCACCTGCCGGTTACCCGTTTTGTAAATGGTCTCAAGCGCACTTTCAATATCAGCGAGATCTGCCATGCCCGTCGACAGGATGATGGGTTTTTTGCGGCGCGCCGCGTAATCTAAAAGCGGCAGATGCGTCACTTCATAAGAAGCGATTTTATACGCCGGCATTTTTAACGCCTCCAGTTCATCGACGGCCTGAAGATCGAAAGGCGTTGATAGAAAAATCACTTTACGTTTTCGGCAATAAGACGCCAGTATTTTTTGCCAGGCTCGCGGCAATTCGTTTTTCTTAAGAAGGTCCCAAACCGTCTCTCCTTTTTTAAGCAGTTTGCTTTTTTTGAGATAGCTCATCTCCGGAGTTTTCTTAGAATAGAGCTTATCCGCTGAAAAAGTCTGAAACTTTACGGCATCGGCACCCGCCTCGGCAGCCACATCGATCAACCGCTTGGCCATTTGCAAACTGCCGTTATGATTCGAACCCGCCTCGGCAATAATGAAAGTCGGCTCCCCTTCCCCCACCCAATGGTCTTGAATCTTGATTTTTTTCATAAGCCAACCGCCTTTATTGAGCATACGCGGCAAGCCGCCGCTCTTTTTCCTGCTGAAAATATTGGTCCAGCGCATCTCTGTGGCTAAAAATCTTGTCAAAGGCCCGCACCACATCGGCTCTATCCTGAAGCGTCACGGGATAATAGCAAAGGGGGGTATGGATCAATTCAGAGAAATGCATCCGCTCCGTCACGGGGCACAGTCCGCGGCCGTAGCGCGGCCGCTCTGCTTCAGGAATCGAAGTAAACGGCCACCCCCCCGGACCATAGCAGATCTGCTTTTGGTAAAGCGGCTGTAAATAGAGAGGCTTGACATAGCCCATGCCGAATGGAATGCCTTCGGCCTGAAGCGCTTTAATCAAAATCTCACGCGGCAGTCCGGCTTTAGCAGAATCATACTTCAGCGCGTAGACAAAATACGCGTGGGTGCTATCCTTGAGCGTGACCGGCGGGGTGATGCCGGGAAATCGCGATAAATGTTTTGTCAGATACGCCGCGATCTGGCGGCGCGGACGCGTCAGCCGATCAAGTTTTTTGAACTGCTCCACACCCACGGCCGCCTCTAACTCAGTCATGCGGTAATTCCACCCGAGCGTATTGACAATGTCTTCGACACCCAGCGCCTCAACCACGGCTTCCCCATGGTTGCGCACAAGCCGTATTTTTTCAGCCAGCGCCCCTTCGTGCGTCACGACGACACCCCCCTCGCCTGTCGTAATCGTTTTGTGCTGATTGAAACTGAATACACCGGCATCTCCAAAGGTGCCTGCAAAACGCCCCTGGTATTTCACCCCGGGCGCCTGGGCACAATCTTCAATCACTTTAAGATGATGCCGGCGAGCCACCTTCATCACTTCATCCATCGGCGCAGGATGCCCAAAGAGATGGACCACGACAATTGCTCGCGTACGCGGCGTAATCGCTTTTTCAATGAGCACGGGATCCAGGCAGAAAACATCGTCACGAATATCCACAAAGCGCGGCACGGCATTCGCCATGAGCACCGCCGCCGCCGTGGCCGACATCGTGTATGGCGGCACAATCACTTCGTCGCCAGGGCCCACTCCGCAGGCCGCCAGTGCCGCATGCAGACCGGCCGTCGCAGAATTGACTGCCATGGCATAGGGCATTTCAAAATACGTCATAAACAGCTTTTCAAGCTCACGCACTTTAGGCCCACCCAAAAAGGGTTCGCCGGCGGAAGCCACAAATCCGGATAATTTTCCGCTGCGCACCACGCGGCTCACCGCATTGATTTCCGCACGCCCCATGACCGGATGCGCGGGAAACGGTTTTTTGCGAACTTTGACGCCGCCCAAAAGAGCGGGAAGATCCCTGTTCATCCTCAAATCCTCGCCTTGCGGTTCTTAAGAGGCAGTGCCACTCGCCGCTTTATTTTAAATGAGCGCTGAAATGCACAAATCATTTCTAGCGACTTAAGCCCCTCTTGCCCTGTGCACAGGGGCGCACGGCCTGTGGCCAAACAGACAGCCAAATCGCGCATGGCATCGAGCATCATCCCCTTAGAATCCAGCTTCCATTGAGAAACAACCGGTTTGAGCTCGTTGTAGCCCGAAAAGAAAGGGCTGGCAGCCACCTTCCACTGCTCACAATCAAAACCACTGTGAGTCAGCCTCAGCCGGCCCGCCGAGCCATAAAAATCCAGTTCAAAAATAAGATAATCACGCACATCCAGCCCCGCCAAAGAAACCAGCACGTTGTTTTCGAAACCCATCATGCCGCTCAAGGTTAAATCCTTATCGCCAAAGACAGGTGCCGGCGCAGATTCTACCCAGTGCGCGTCTCCAAGAAAAAAACGCAGCACGTCGAAAAGGTGGGTTCCCGTATTGGAAATACCTGCCGTATAATACGCATTGACGTGCCGGAGAGGCCCTATTTTACCCGCTCGCAAAAAATCACGCACCTTGTGATGCCCCTTGTCCCACCGCCGCGAATGATTGACAGCCAACACCACTTTCTTTTTGCGGCAGAGCTCCACGAGTGAATCCGCCGTCTCAAGTTGATTGGTGATGGGCTTTTCGCAAAAAATGGCGCGAACTCCGGCAGCCACCGCTTGGCGCGCTAACGCCTCATGGGAACCCGGCCAGGTGCAGATGCTGACAATGACGGGTTTTTCCACACGCAGCATCTCGCCAAAATCTGAGTAAAGCGCGTTCACATTCCAGGTTTTCCCAAAATGGGTCAAGCGCTCTCGGTCTAGATCGCAGGCCGCAACCAGATTAAACTCCTTGAGACGCGAATACGCGCCCGCATGCGTGGCCACGTGCTTGCGCAAGGGGTCTTTATCAAAGGTGCTGGCAATACGACCGCAGCCGACAATGGCCGCACGGTAGGGCTTTGACGATTCTAAGGGTGACGCCCTATGAGTCATTAGCGCACCGGCTTCTGAGCGATATCTGCGTTGAGAGCCCGAAGGGCCTGATCGGCGTCAAGCAATGCGATAACATCTTGTAAATTAAAATCCGGCTTGACGGGATAAAGCCTGGAATAAATGGCACGAATTAATTCCAGATCTTGCGGCAAATCAACCGTCAGCCGCAGGTCGGTGCGCCCCACGCCTGCCGGCGCCGCAAAATTACCCAATCGATATTTCTCAGGATGTTCGTAAATGTAAAGCGAGACATGCTCACGGTCTGCCGGTTCCTGCGTCGTACGTTCCACCTCTTCCAAAACTTTAAGTGAAAAAACCTGGGTTTCCGTACCCCTTGGGAAAGTCCGTTCAAGACAGTTGCTGGCGTAATCCAGGGGATGATCCAGGTAATATTGAATGACCGAATCTATCATCGTGGGATCAATAACGGGACAATCGCCTGTAAGCTCGACAATTAAATCCGCCTTTGCCGACCGCGCCGCTTCGACGACACGCAAAAGCACATCGTCGTTTGAGCCACGAAAACAGCGAACTCCTAAACGGCTGCACAGGGCTTCAATCTGCTGATCGTTCTCCGCTACCGTGGTGGCTACAACGATCTCATCGAGACGTTTCGAACGCCGCACCCGCTCAATCATACGCTCCAGCATGGGACGTCCCAGCACCTCTTTCAAAGTTTTACCGGGAAGCCTGTTTGAATCCATTCGAGCTTCAATCGTTGCTACAATTTTCATGATCCAGCCTCCCAAAATAATTAATCAGTTCGCCGGCAAACCGGTGAGCGCCTTGCCCATCGATTAATGCACGCCCCGCCTTAGACATCTGAGCCCGCTTTTCCGGATTCTGCCAAAGCAAGCGGAGCTTTCTAAAGATTCCGGCCGCGCTCAGGCGTTTATACCAGCCCAAGTTAATGGCCGCACCCACGCGCTCAAGCGTGCGCGCAATGGGAAGCTGATTCTGCGCCAGCACCACAAGCAGCATGGGCACCCCCAAATAGCATAGCTCGGACGTGGTTACGCCGGCAGCGCTCACAGCCATTCTTGCTTGAGAGACAAGCTGCCCCATTTTTTTTACACGCCCCCCCGCCTTCAAAAGTTTTGGCACAGGCGAAAGCAAGGCGGCCGCTTTCTCAATCCTGTCAAACAGCCCCTCCTCGGCATACCCACCCAGGGCTGCAAAAAGAGTGTTTATTTTAAGGTTTTCGCCTCGCGAGCGGTATCTAAAAAATTCTTGGCGGATCAAAGCGTACCTGGGGCCAAGAAAACAGCGAGCTCCCGTACTGGAAGGGTAAGAAAGCTTCTCGCCATAGACGTTAGGATTAAGCACCGCCTGTACCGGGTAGTCTCCTAAAAGAACTTCGTCAGAAATAGCGACGAGCACCGGAACCTGTCCGCGTAATTTCTTCAAATACCGGTCAGAAATTCCGTATCGATCCACCACCGCGTAGCGCACAATCGCCGTCTCCAAAAAGCGCGCCCATTCCGCCAGCTCGGCAGCAAAATGTTTTGCCTGCAGCGGCACAATCAGCGCTCGCTCCCCCAACCACTCATGCACATGGGCCGGAGTGCGCGTTAGAATTGCAAAACGCTTCAACCCGTGAGTCTCAAACCCTTCCATGAGGGCCTCGCACCGGCGCAAGTGGCCAAGGCCGATAGGTTCTCCGGCATCAAAGCGAAAAACGACATCAAACTTCATGGCGATGGAGAACCCGGCGCAGAATCTGTACGACTTTTTTCATATCCGCAGCTGTCATGGCAGGATAAACGGGAATGGAGAGGGCTCGCTCGTAATACGACTCCGCTTTTGGAAAATCACCGGGACGATGGCCTCGCTGCCGGTAATACGGTTGAAGATGAATGGGGATGTAATGCACCTGCACGCCCAATCCCGCACGGCGCAGTTCTTCAAAAATTTGATGCCGGTCCACGGAAAGTTTTTTGAGCTCCAGCTGAATGGGGTAAAGGTGATAAGCAGACTCTGTCTCCTTCACCCGTATCGGCCGGCGAAATAAATCAAAATCTTTAAAACTCCGGTCATAAAAATCCGCCACTTCACGGCGGCGCGCCACAAAATCCGGCAGGCGCTTGAGCTGACTTAGGCCAAGCGCGCACTGAAAATCGGTAAGCCGGTAATTAAACCCCAACGACTGCATTTCGTAGTACCAGCCTCCGGCCTGTGCCCCGCGGCGTTTTCCAAAAGCCATGTCTTTATTCTGAAAACGCAGCGGGTCTTTAGTCACACCATGCGTTCGTAGTTGAATCAGGCATTCGTATAACTTGCGGTCATTGGTCGTAATCGCACCGCCTTCCCCGGTCGTCATCCCCTTCACCGGATGAAAGCTAAAAACACAGGCATCCGCATGCGTACAATCGCCGATGCGATGCCACTTCCCCCCCGCCTTATAGC
>CAYMUZ010000087.1:0-11004 GCA_964393875.1 uncultured bacterium
CCCATTTTTACACGGCTGGCCACACGTGCGAGTGATAGTTTCACATCCGGAATCCATAGAAAAAAAAGATGAACGCTGTAGCCTTTCTTTTTTAACTCGCGGATTCTTGAAAGATAGGCCGTGCCCGATAAGGTTGTTTCAAAAGCAAAGTCGATTTGTTTATTGACATAGATTTCAATTTGTTCGAGCAACAATCTTCCGGCTTTAAGGGCGGCTGCGTCTGGGGAGAATCCCGACAAGCCCCTTGCGATAAAGTCTGCATTAATAAAGACCGTACATTGGGCGTACTTAGGTAGAAAAGCCTCTGCGAAGGTTGTTTTCCCGGCTCCATTCGGGCCAGCGATAATATAAACATGATGTTTCTGACCCACGCAGACGCCCCCCTTCTCTCTTCCCGGACTTATTGACTAAAAATTATGACAAGCGCCATTTTAGCGCATACAAAGGTGTTTTTATAGCGCGCTGTTGCTTCGCTGATCTGGCGGATTGATTTCTTTCCAAACACCAGGCTTCAAATTCCCCAATGCAAAAGGCCCAAAGCGGGTGCGCAGAAGACGCGTAACGGTCTTGCCGAGAGATTCGAAGAGGCGACGCACTTCGCGATTTTTACCTTCGGTCAATGTCAGTTCGGCATGCGACACACTCGTTTCAGTTTTAATGATTTTAAAGCGAGCGGGCTGTGACATTTCGCCCCTGCCAATGTCTACCCCGCCCCTGATTTTTTTCTGATCTTCCGGGGTCAGCGGGCCGTTTACCCACACTTCGTAGGTTCGCGGCACACGAGAGGAGGGGTCTGTCAGCTGGTGCCCAAAAGCCGTGTCATTGGTCAGGATGAGCAGCCCTTCTGAATCTAAGTCTAAGCGCCCGACAGGAAAGACCCACCCGCCAATATCCCCCAGCCAATCATAGATTGTTTTGCGGCCCTTCTCATCACTGCGCGTCGTGACACAACCGGCAGGTTTGTGAAAAAGAAAATAATGTTTGGGTTTGGGGCGCACAGCAGACCCGGCTAAACAAATTTTGTCGCCGGCCCGCACCCTATAGCCAGGGTCATTTACGCGACGGCCATTGATCGTGACCTCGCCGGCCTGCACATGGACCAGCGCCTGTGTTCGCGAGCAAAGCCCCAGTTTCGAGAGCGTGCGGATCAGATTATGTGACGAGGGGTGTTTTTTCTGCATGATTTAACCGCTCGTCTTTGAGAATATCGAGCAGTGCCTCGGCGTCGATAAAACCATTCACTCTCAGGCCGCCGATCTCCTTGCCGCCCGTATTGAGAAAAAGAAGGGTCGGCACGCCCTGAATTTCAAACTTATCGAGCAGTGCCTGGGTTTTCTCAGAATCAGGGCTCGTCATGTCGGCTCTAAGTCGCGCAAAGCGTACCAACACCCCTTGCACCGCCTCGTTGGAGAACGTGAACCGGTCGAGCTCGTGACAAGGAATGCACCAATCGGCAAAGAAATCGATGATCACCGGTTTGCCGTCCGCTTTCGCCTGGGCAAGACTTTGGGCAGAATAAGGCTGCCACGCCAAAAGCTGTTTGTGCTGAATCGGAAACAGGGCTGCGGCTGCAAGAATGGCAGCGGCGGCGAAGGCGCGTTTGAACCATAAAAAACCGGGACGGTTATCGCCTGATTTTTCGATAAAACCGAGATACCCAGCCCCTAAAACAATCGCGAGCGGAATCACTTTTGGAATGGCGGAGGGTGCAAGGGCCAGCGTGCCATAGAAGGCCGCCAAACCCAGCAGCAACACGCCGAAGAGACGCTCCATCCACAAAAGCCAGACGCCGGACCTGGGCAAGTGCTTCAAAAGACCGGTAAAGGTTCCGATCACGAGGTAGGGAAAGCCAAGCCCCATCGCCATCACGAAAAATACCAGCGCGGCATAGAGCGGATCGCCGCGGGCACCCACCACCGTCATTAATGCCAAGACAGGCGGGCCAATGCACGGAGCCGCAAAGATACCGGCGACCAGTCCATAGAAAAAAAGAGTCGCGAGGCCGAGATGCTCTTTTTTTTGCCCGATTTTATTGAGCAGCCAGCCCGGCGCCTGCAGACTGTAAAATCCAAACGAGCTCAACGCGAGCAGGATGAAAAAGAAAGCCAAGGCAAGCAAGACCAGCTTGCTTTGCAGCAGGGCGCCGAAAAACCCGCCGGTAAGCGCCGCACTCGCTCCCAGCGCCGTATACATCGAAGCCATGCCGAGCACATAAAAAAGCGCTTTGATGAAGGCCTGTCCTGGGCGAAGGTCTTCCTGACGTCCAAACAGAGAAAAAGTCACCGACAGCATGGGATAGACGCATGGCGTGAGATTCAAACCCAAACCCACAAAAAAAATACCTAAAAAAGCAAGCGGGCCTTCAAGCGGGAACATGGGAAGAATCCTCCAAAAGTTTTTCAAACGCATCCGGATCCGTCACCGGAAAATCGCAAACGTGGCTGCGGCAAACATAGGCCGCAGGCGCATTGTTGCTTTTCACTTTAGCGGCGGCAAATGGGGATATTTTTTTGAGCGTCTCAAACCAGGGCGCTGAGGCGTCAGTTAAAAGCAGAACGGCGTTGGGAACAAAGCGCGGGTTGAAACGCCCGATAAACGGCTCTGTCTCAACACGGGTGCCAGCCACCACAATTTCACGGGAAGGCCCAAGCACATAATCTAGCGCGATCAGCATTTGTGTAAATCCTGACGGGTATTGTGTGATTTTACTTGAAAAAAATTCGAGGTTAGCCTCAGCCGCTCTTTCATAACGAGGTTCTGCTAAAAGCCGGGCGAGGCGGATCAAATTCAAAGTCATGATGGAGTTACCAGACGGCAGTGCCCCATCATAAAGTTCTTTGGTTTCATAGAGCATGCGTTCGCCATCGCGCGCGGAAAATAAAAAACCACCCTGCGGGTCAGAAAAAAGTGCGAGCGTCTGCTCGGTAAGAGCCTGCGCCGCTTCAAGGTAATGCGCATCAAAACCGGCTTGATAAAGATCAATCAATCCGTAAATCAAAAAAGCATAATCGTCGAGAAAACCGGGGATCATACGTTCTCCCTCGCGCCAGCGATGCAGCAATCGGCCGTCCGGACGCCTGAGGGCGCTTAAAATAAAATCAGCGGCTTCTTTGGCGGCGGCATACAAAGCCGGCTCATTCAACACCCGCGCACCAAAGGCAAGACTTGAAATCATAAGGCCGTTCCAATCGGTGAGAATTTTGTCATCAAGGTGGGGCCGCGGCCTCCGAAGGCGCTCCTTGAGTAAATCGGCGCGACAGCCCTCAAGCAGCGCCTCGATCTCGTTCTCTCCCTTACCCTGTTTGACGGCAAGCTCTGCCGCCGACAGAGATTGAAATAAAATATTTTTGCCCGTAAATTCCGCATGAGGATCATTCTCGGCATTGCCGTCAGACGCGACCCCGTAGGCTTCGTTGAACAGAGGGGCGCGGTCGGGTCCGAGGATTTTCTCAATTTCGGCTTGCGTCCAGACGTAAAAGGCGCCTTCTTTTTTAACCGACGTTCTGTCGGAAACAGAAACTACGCTGCCCCCGCCGGAGTCGGGGACTGCGTTGTCCGACGTTCTGTCGGAACGGTCGGCAACGCTGTCCGCATCTTCCGCGGAATAAAAGGCGCCGTTCGCATGGCGCATGTCACGCAGCACATAGCCAAAAATGTGGCGCGCCTGCTTTCGATAACAAGACTTTCCCGTGACTTGCGCCGCTTCAAGATACGTACGCGCTAAAATCGCCTGGTCATAAAGCATTTTTTCAAAGTGCGGTACGTGCCACCGGGCATCGGTTGAATAACGGTGAAAACCACCGCCAAGATGATCATAGATGCCGCCGCGGGCCATAGCCTCAAGTGTCTTTTCGACCATGACGCGCGCTTTTGCGTCTCCCGTACGTTTGCCATAGCGCAGTAAAAACGAAAGATCATGACTTCGCGGAAATTTGGGGGCACTTCCAAAACCGCCTTGCACCGTATCGAAGGTATGCAGCAGCTGGTTGAAAGCCAAGGCCTGTGTCTCTTCGCCAAGCGCCATGCTTTTTTCGGGCTGACCGGCGGAGCGTTCGCGCAAATGACGGGTAATGTCATCGGCCGCCTGCTCTAGGTGAGCGCGATCCTCCGTCCATTTTTTGTGCAGTGCTTCGAGCACGGTGGTGAACCCCGGACGCCCCCAGCGATCTTCAGGCGGGAAATAGGTTCCGCCGTAAAACGGCTTGAGGTCGTTCGTCAAAAAAACACTCATGGGCCAGCCGCCGCTGCCGCTCATGGCTTGCACTGATTGCATGTAGACCTGATCCACATCGGGCCTCTCCTCACGGTCGACTTTGATGGAAACAAAGTATTGGTTTAAAAGTTTTGCGATTTTGGGCTGTGTAAACGACTCTTCTTCCATCACGTGACACCAGTGGCAGGTGGAATAACCGATGGAGAGAAAAATAGGTTTGTTTTCAGTGCGCGCTTTTCTAAAAGCCTCTTCCCCCCAGGGATACCAATCCACGGGGTTATGCGCGTGCTGCAAAAGATAGGGGCTCTTTTCGTGAATCAATCGGTTGGATTTGTTTAAATCACTCATAGGGTCACCTTGGGCATTGGCTGCAAATAAGGATACCGTCAGACTCAAGAATAGACCCGCTATTGTAGGGCATTTTGGGCTTCTATAAAATCTTATACTCGGAATAAAGCGCCTCGTTAAAAAACTTTTTGTAAACGGCGTGCGCCACCGCACGCAGGTTCCCCAGGTGACGCATAAACTGATCTTCGGCTGTCTCAATTCCCTGGTCGTTAAACCCCAACAGTTTGGCGGTGATGTGCAATTGTTCTCGCTCAGCCGGCAAGACCGAAACGCCTGAAAAGGACCAAAGCCGCAAACGGCTCAATGTTTTTTTCTGATAAATGAACGCTTCGTGCAAATGGAAAAAGTCAGTCTCTGTCAGCTGCCCCTGATCGCGCATCCGCTCAAGCGTGACCAGAACAGATGAAGTCGCACTTACTTCGGGATGCGTATTCGCCCACGTCTTTTGCCCAAAACCGCAAACTAGCTCGATTTCGCGCAGCCCCCCCAAGCCAAGCCTTAAATCACGATCTGATTCAAGGCGTGAGGCCGTAGAAGCCGCCTGTTTCTCCTTCTCACTTCGGAACACTTGCAGAGTTTCTGCGATGGTAGCCCCTGAGACAGAGAAACACCCGGCTTCGCGTAAAAGAGCATTCCCCAACTTTTGATTTCCCACTGCCGGGGTCCACTGAAAACTTTCAAAAATGCCGCCTTCATTCATCCGCTCTGTCAAGCGTGCCCGCGCCTGCACCTCATTGAGCACTTCTGGCCCTCGCGGCCCGCTGAGAGAAAAGTCAGCCGCTTGAAAGAAAGATTCTCCGGTAGGGCCCGCAAGCAACCGCTGTGCAAAAGTCTGCGCCCGGGCTGATTCAGCCTCAGAGCTTACCAAAATCCAATCGGCAGCAGGCCCCAATGCCAGTTCGCCCGCACCCAGCCCTCCCGAACCCAACAGACAGGCCTGGTTCAGTCCATCACATCGCATCAACTCATTGAGAAGCCAGAGCACCTGCTTATCGTGGATTCGCATAATTTCTGCAAAGGACTCCCCCATCAAAGAATCTGTGAGGGCCAACCGTAAAGTTTCACGTTCCTTGATCGCCCCAAGCGAGTGTTTATCCTGAAGGGTCTGGCCGGCGAGCCTCAAGGCTTCGAGGCATTGCGTGGTCGATAAAAATTGGGTCTGCTCCAACCACGGCCACACTTCACGATGTTTCAGAAAAAGGGAGCTGAGATATCGGCTCGACCCAAAAAGAGTGAGTAAAAGCCGGAAACCTTTTTCGGATTTTGCCAGGGCATACCACCCTCGATACGAGTTTTCATTGAGCCGCATGAAAGCGGCCAAAAATTCCAGGGCAAGGTCAGGGCTGGGCACCCGCGGCCAAAAGCGCCAGGCATTTTCAATCGCATGCGAAAAGGGTTCAAAGGCAGTCATGTTAGGACAGAGCTCTTTAAAGCGCATTGCGGTCTGACGAATGTCGAGAAACCCAAGACGCCGTAACACCGCCTGATCTTCAGGACGGGGCTCCCCGCGTAAAAGATCATCGAGACTCACACGCGTCGCTTCTTCACTGACAACGACATTGCCAGGAATTTCCCTCCAGGGTTGATTGGCGAGGTTGATGAGAATTCGTTCGTAAAAACGCTCCGCCGCGGCCATGTGATGCTGACAAGCCATTTTGAATTCCAGCAGGATTTGCAGACCGTCTCCGCGATAGCCTAAACGCCGGGCAATGTCTGTCGTGCAGGGGTGCTGATCTGCCGGCAATTCAAGGGGAAGACCGGCCTCGGAAAGCGCCCGGATTAAGCCGGATAAAAACACATACGCCGCGCGCAAATCCTGGTACGCTTTTTCTCCCACCACTCCGGCGCGCCAGAGTCCGTAAAGCGCCTTACGCGTGTCTTGACTATGCACATCGCCCCGCAAACAGCGGCCATAAGCCAATTGCAGCGTTGCGACAAGATATTCAATATCAAGCAATCCGCCGGGGCTGTCTTTGGCATGCGGCCGTTCGCGGCCAAAGGAACCTTGGTGGCGGATGCGTTCACGAATGGCGGCCGAAAACTCAAACGGTTCCTCGGTGTATACCGCCGCCTGGCGAGCCGTTTGTACACGCTCGCAAAACGCAGAATCTCCGGCAACGGTTTCAAATTTGATCAGCGCCGCACGCGCTTCGAATGAGCTTGAACACAGAACAAGCTTCGTTTGCTCGAACTCCGAGAGAGGAAGAATAAAAAACTGACTGATCACTTGCCCGGAACCAGACTGCTGCCATTCTTGCGGAAGGATGGCCCGAAGGCCCTCGAAGAAAAAGCTCATCGCTTTTTTAAAAAAAGGGCGGCCTTCGCCGTCGTAGAGCAAATAAAGCACACTGGGTTTTGCAGACACTCCCGTGCCGGCGCCCAGAGGTTTAAGCGTAAATAGAGCCACGGACAGCGACGCTGACTCTTTTGGAAAAAAACAGGTCTGTGTTAATGTTTCGGTGAGGGCCCACGCATAAGCCTTCTCGAGAATGACACGAATCAAAAACTCGTATCGGCCTGAAAATTCGGCCTGGTAGGAAATTTCCTTATCACAGTTACTGCGGCGCATGGCGGCGCTTGTGTCAGTCCACACACGGCTTAGCGCGGTGGCCGCCTGCTCACGCGACACGCACACAGCCAACTCGCGATTCAGTTCTGTCGGGCATGGAAGAGCTTCATCGGGCATGAGGGCACCTCGCGCGCGAATACACGGGCTGTCGGTTTTTACTACCGGCCAACCAAAAGCAGTACAAGAGCCGTCACAACAATGTTCGCAAGGGAGATGGGGAAAATGCCCTTCCAGCCAAGTTCCATGAGTTGGTCATAACGAAAACGCGGAAGAGTCCAACGGACAGTCATGAAAAGCCAGCAGAAAAACATGACTTTAAACATGAAGGAGAAAATTTGCAGCGCACAAACCACTAAATGCACCAGCGGCACACTGGCGCCCCACGGAAACACAAACCCCTGCGCTTGCAGATAAGGCACCTGCCAACCGCCAAAAAACAGCGTCGTGGCTAAGGCCGCAATCATGATGGTTTCAAGAAAATCAGCAAAATAGAACATGCCGAATTTCATGCCGCTGTATTCCGTAAAATAACCAATGATTTCCGATTCGCCTTCGGGCATGTCATAGGGAATACGTTTGGTTTCGGCGACTCCGGCCGCAAGAAAAAGAAAAAACCCGACCGGCTGAACAAACACGCCCCACATCGGCAGAAAACCAAAAAGCAAGTGCCCCTGAGCACGCACAATCTGCTGCAGATCCATCGACTGATAAATCATCACAATGCCCATAACGGTGGCGCCCAATGTAATTTCATAAGCCAGCATCTGACTCGCCGCACGCATCCCCCCCAAAAAAGCGTAATTATTGTTGGAGGCAAAGCCGGCTAAAACCACCCCATAGACCCCCATCGAAGCAATCGCAAACACATAAAGCAGACTCACCGGAATCGGCGCGACTTGCAGGATGATTGTTTGGCTGCCGATTTTGAGCACATCTCCAAAAGGAATAGCGGCAAAACCCACAAGACCGAAGAAGAGAGCTAAAAAAGGTGCGAGCGTATGCAAGAACTTATCACCAAAAGGCGGAACAAAATCTTCTTTGGTAAACATTTTGATCGCATCGGCAATGGGATGGAAAAGACCGAGCTCGTTGATGGGCCTGAGCAGCCAGTTGATCGGTGTCGCCCACTTCCAGGGAAGGGTGACATGGGCGCGGTTGGCGCCGATGCGATCTTGCATCAGGGCACTTTGTTTGCGCTCAATCCATGTGTGGATAGCTGCAAAGTTGATGACGCTAAATAAAACAAGGCCTGCAAGGATAAGCGTAATCACAAAAGATTGTCCTGTTGTTCCAAGGCCGGAATGGTCGGCATGGCCATAGTGCGAATATCGCTCTTGCCGCCCCCGAGCTTTTCATAACTCAGCCCCTTAAAAAAGGGAATGGTCAGCGTCATTTCATGAAAAATTTCTTCGGCGGATGCATAGGAAAGAGGATGCCCCAGCTCGCGCGCGAGGTCGATCAAAATCTCCCATTCACTGCGCGCTTGCCCCAGCGGCTCAAGCACCTTAGTGAATTTCTGCACCCGCCCTTCAAAATTCGTAAACGTGCCTTCTTTCTCAATGTAGGTAGCCGAAGGCAGCACATAGGTCGCCGGCTCTGACATCAAAGGGTGATTAGAACCAATAAATAACGTCCAGGCCAAGCGGTTCAAATCGATTTTTAATCCGAGCTTCTGGAAGCGGTCAAAAACATCCTGCCCAAAAATAACCAGCCCGGTAATCTGGCCTCCGGCAATTTTGTCGGCCAGCAACTTGAGCGCCTCTGGAGAATAAGCAAAGCCGAGCTCAGCGGCCCCGCGCGTGTTTGGATTTTTATCGGCTCGAATCAGCTTATCGTCCTGAAAACCATCGTCCTTGGGTGAAAGCAGGTAGATGTCTTGCCAGCCCAGTTTTTCACCGAACAGCCGGCGAATCATAAACATCTCTTCGTTGGAGAGCTGCGGAGACACCAGAACTGCCGCACTGCCCTGCATAATCCGGCGCGCCATTTCGGGAATAATCGCCTCCCACGATTTTTCTTCGACGCGGCCTTTCGACCGCACAAGGGGCGTTAAAAGACGATTGTGATCATGAAATTTATAACCGTATCGCCCCTCGTCGCACATCCACCACTTGTTGATGTCTTCATTGAAGCGAGGTTTGAGGCGCATCACACGATCACCGCCCGTGTGATGCGGCCGATCCAGGTTATAGTGCACCTGAATATTGCATCCGCGCGAACACCCGTTACAAACCGAATCGCCCTCTTGAAGGTACCAAACGCGCATCTTGAAGCGGAAGTCACGGTCGGTGAGTGCGCCCACGGGGCAGATATCCACGACGTTGCCGGAATAGGGGTTGTTGAGTTCTTTGCCCGGGAACACGGCCACTTCGCCGTGATCGCCACGATTGATGATGCCCAACTCAGACGTCTTAGACACCTCGTCACAAAAACGGATACAGCGCGAGCACAAAATACAGCGCTCGGCATCCAGCATCACCGTGGGGCCAATCGGAACCGCTTTGGGTTTTTTTGTTTTATCTTCACCCACCCGGCTGTCATAAAGGCCGTGTTTCATGTAGTAGTCTTGCAGCCAGCATTCGCCCGCTTGATCGCAGACCGGGCAATCGAGCGGATGATTCACAAGAAGAAATTCGAGTACGTGTTGGCGCGTCTTGAGTACGCGCTCAGTATTAGTGCGCACCACCATGCCTTCGGTCGCTTGCAAATGGCAGGCGATTTGCAGCTTTGGCATTTTTTCGACTTCGACGAGGCACATACGGCAGTTGCCCGCAATCGAAAGCCCGGGATGGTAGCAATAGTAAGGCGCGTCGATGGAGATCTGCTTGGCGGCCTCAATGAGTCGGGTGCCCGGCGCGACTTCCAGCTCTCTTCCGTCAATCGTTAATTTAGGCATAACAAGTTCCTCTAATGCCCGGCCGCCAATGCGGCTGTTTCAAGAGCAGTGCCATCCACCATGGATTTTCCATGCTGGATATAATACTCAAACTCTTCACGAAACTTTTCGATATAACTGCGCAGCGGCATGGCAGCACCATCTGCGAGCGCGCAAATCGTCGTGCCGCCCATGAACGAGCAAATGTCGAGCAGGTTCACCACATCGCCATGGTGTCCGCGCCCCTCGGCCACACGGCGCAAAATTTTCGCCACCCAGCCGGTGCCTTCGCGGCAGGGTGAGCATTGGCCGCAAGATTCATGGCCGTAAAAACGCATGGTCACATACAACGCCTTGACGATACAGGTCGTTTCGTCCATCACAATGACACCCGCAGAGCCGGCCATCGTATTTTTGGCGCGAAGCTGGTCAAAATCCATTCCGACATCAATTTCATCCGCGCGAAAAATGGCGGCCGACAATCCGCCCGGAACAACGGCTTTAAGCTTGCGGTTGCCGCGAACCCCGCCCGCGTGCGTGTAAATAATTTCGCGCAGCGGAATGCCCAGCGGCAGTTCATAAACACCCGGTTTAGCCACATGCCCGCTCACACTGAAAAGGCGCATGCCGCCGTTTTTCTCAGACCCCAATTTTGAAAACCACTCGGCTCCGCGATTGAGAATAAAAGGCAGATAGGAAAGCGTTTCGACATTATTAATAACTGTGGGACAACCAAATAGTCCGACGACTGCTGGAAATGGCGGCTTCAAGCGCGGAAAACCCTTCTTCCCTTCGAGCGATTCCAAGAGCCCCGTTTCTTCACCGCAAATATAAGCGCCCGCGCCGCGGTGAATGACTATGTCAAGTTCAAAACCGGTTCCAAAAACATTTTTCCCCAAAAATCCTTTTTCATACGCCTCATCGATAGCATCTTGAAGTTTCAAAAAAGAGACTTCATATTCCCCGCGAATGTAAATATATGCTTTGTGAATTCCGACC
>CAYMUZ010000088.1:0-11329 GCA_964393875.1 uncultured bacterium
CTTACATCAAGAAATTTCGCGGTAAAGAAGTCTTAATCAAATATGGCGGCGCAGCCATGGCGAGTGCAGAGATCCGTTCCAATATTCTGCACGACCTGGTCTTTATGAGTTATATCGGGATGAAGCCCGTCTTGATTCATGGCGGCGGACACCTCATTACAAAGAATCTTGCGGCGCGAGGAATTGAAAGCCGGTTTGTCGACGGCCTTCGAGTGACGGACAAGGACAGCATCAGTATTGTTTCAGACACGCTGGCCGATATCAATAAAGAGATTGTGCACGATATCAATAAGTTTGGAGCTCGTGCGATCGGGCTTTCCGGGCACGATGCTGAGATTTTACATGTCGTCAAACATCAGGCCAGCGGCGATGTGGGCTATGTGGGGGATGTGGATGCAGTCAATGTGCATCCCCTGAAAGAACTTACTGAGTTTAACATCATTCCCGTCATTTATGGTTTGGGCTATGATGACAGCGGCGAAACTTACAACGTGAATGCGGATGATGCGGCGGCCAGCATCGCCGCAGCGATGGGCGTGCAAAAGATGATGGTGCTCACGAACGTGCGGGGTATCCTGCGTGACGCTGCGGACGAAAACTCTTTGATTTCCTCACTGCATATTGATGAAGTGCAAAGTTTAATCGATCAGAAAATTATCTCCGGTGGCATGATTCCCAAAGTGAAGGCCGGTATCACGGCCCTGCGTGGGGGTGTCAGGAAAACACATATTATCGATGGGCGCATTCCGCATTCCCTGCTGATTGAAATTTTCACCGATAAGGGAATTGGAACCGAAATTTACCTGTAAAACCAGCCCCGTATTCCATGAAAACCAAAGACGTTCAAACCCTTTACGCCAAATATCTTCTCCCCACCTACCGCCAAAATGACATTTGCCTCGTCAAGGGCAAGGGGTCGCGCGTGTGGAGCCTTGAAGGGAAGGCCTACCTGGATTTTTTCCCCGGCTGGGGCGTGTCGGGGCTGGGGCATTGCCATCCCGCGGTTCTGAATGCGATTCGGTACCAATCCCGTAAGATCCTGCATATTTCCAACAATTTTTTAAACATCCGGCAGGCCGAGCTTGCACGTGAAATCGTCAAACATAGTTTCCCAGGCAAGGTTTTTTTTAGTAACAGCGGCGCTGAGGCAACGGACGGCGCCGTGAAGTTTGCCCGCAAATGGGGAGCCTCGTCTGGCCAGTTTGAAATTATTACCCTTAAAAAATCTTTTCACGGTAGAACCTTTGGCGGCATCGCGGCGACAGGACAAGACAAAGTCAAAGAAGGTTTTTCGCCGATGCTGGAAGGGTTCCGCTATGCCGAAATGAACGATCTTGATTCGGTGCGAGCACAGGTGAGCGGAAAAACCGCCGCTATTTTTCTGGAGCCCGTCCAGGGAGAAGGTGGGTTGGCCACTGCCACGCAAGAGTTCATGCGGGGATTACGGCGCCTTTGCGATGAAAAGAAATTGCTTCTCATGCTCGATGAGGTTCAAACCTGCATGGGGCGTACCGGTCAAATGTTCGCTTTTCAGCATTACGGCATTGAGCCGGATGTGATGACGCTGGCCAAATCGCTGGGTGCGGGTGTTCCCATTGGCGCTTTTGTAGTGCACAATCGTGTGGCCGGATCGGTGCTGGGGCCGGGTTCCCACGGCAGTACCTACGGCGGCAATCCTCTGGTGTGCGCGGCGGCGCTGGCGGTGTTTAAAGCGATTCGAAAGAGCGGTCTGCTTGAGCGGGCGCGTCGGATGGGGGAGCATCTCGGTGCTGGGCTGGAGGATCTTCGCAGCCGCCACTCCGTGATTCAGGAAGTTCGCGGGTTGGCGTTGATGCGCGGATTGTCTTTGTCGGTGCCCGGCGCCCCCATTGTGGAAAAAGCCGCGGCGAGAGGCCTTTTGATTAATTGTACACAAGAGACGGTGCTCAGAATTTTACCGGCGTTGATCGTGACCAAACGGCAGATTGATCAGGCCCTCAAGATTTTGGACCATGTCTTTTTGGAAAGCAGGTAAGAAAATGAAAGATTTAATCTCAATTGCGGATTTAACGGCGGTGGATCTTCGAAAAATTCTCAAGCTTGCCGCGAGTGTCAAAAAGAATCCAGATCGGTTCCGCACGGCCTTTCAGGGAGAAAAGATAGGGCTCATTTTTGAGAAGCCGTCGACGCGCACATGGGTTTCTTTTGACGCAGGCATTTATTCGATGGGTGGCAGTGCAATTTATCTCGGGCCCGACGATATTAAGCTCGGAGTACGCGAAGAAGTTCGTGACGTGGCGCGTGTGCTGGATCGCTATTTGGCTGGCATTGTGTTGCGAACGTTTGCGCATGATACCCTCACCAAGTTTCAGCAATTTTTCACCAAGCCGGTGATCAACGGACTCAGTGATTTTGAACACCCTTGCCAGGCGCTGGCGGATTACATGACAATTTCGGAAAAGTTTGGCCCCAAAGCAGATCCTCTTGTGGTGTACGTGGGCGATGGCAATAACGTGTTGCATTCGCTGCTGCTGCTGGCCGCGCAGCTTGGCGGCCGTTTTCGTTATGCGACGCCTAGAAACTTTGGACCCGCAAAAGAGGTGCTCGAACAAGCTTTGGCGATTGCAAAAAAAACAGGGGCGCGCATTGAAGGTTTCTACGAGCCCCTCAAGGCTGTTGGCGGAGCGGATGTCGTGTATACCGATGTGTGGGTGAGCATGGGCGAGGAACACCTGCACAAGAAAAAACTCAAAGCGTTTCGCGGAATGCAGGTTAATCGCGAGTTGTTGTTGTGTGCAAAAAAAACCGCGATTGTGATGCACTGTCTGCCCGCACACCGTGGTGAAGAGATTACCGAAGACGTTATGGAAAGTGCGCAGTCGGTAGTCTTTGATCAGGCGGAAAATCGTTTACACGCCCAAAAAGCCGTTCTTTTGTATTTGAGCCGCAAGGCATGAACCATAAGGGGACTTGTCCCCCTATGAAACAACGATAGAGTTGTAGGGACAATTCCTGCCACACAGAAGGCGGGAGTTGCCCCTACGCGTGCAATTCTATTTCTGACGCAATCGGTTGCTTAAAAATGAATAGAGGAGTCAACAATGAAAAAAGTAGTGCTGGCGTTTTCAGGGGGGCTTGACACCTCTTGTGCGGTGAAGTGGATTCAGGACAAGTACGGTTTAGAGGTCATCTGTTACTGCGCGTTTATCGGAGAAGTCAAAGATAAGAATCTTCTGCGAAGAAAAGCCATGGCGGGCGGCGCATCCAAAATTTATGTAGAAGACCTGAAGGCAGAGTTTGCCAGTGATTTTTTAATTCCTGCGCTTTGGGCGCATGCCCGTTATGAGGGCGGTTATCCGCTCGCGACTGCGCTGGGTCGGCCGATGATCGCGCAGCATCTGGTGCAAACGGCTGAAAAAGAAAAAGCGGAGTATGTGGCCCACGGTTGCACCGGCAAGGGGAATGATCAAGTTCGAATTGAAGTCGGGGTTCGCACGCTCAATCCGTCTCTGAAAATTATAGCGCCCTTGCGTGAGTGGGAATTTAAAACGCGCGAAGAAGAGATTGAATATGCACGTAAAAACAAGATTCCCGTGGATGCTACCAAAGCAAGCCCTTACTCGATTGATAAAAACATCTGGGGAATTGCCATTGAAGCCGGCATTCTGGAAGATGCCTGGCGTGAACCGCCTGAGGATGCGTATGTCATGACGCGCGGCCTCGACAAAGTGCCCACCAAACGGCGCTACGTGGTGGTGGAATTTGAAAACGGTGTGCCCGTGAAAGTCGACGGCGTGCGCAAGCCGCTGGTGGCTTTGATCGAGCACCTCAATGAGGTCGCAGGCGCTTATGGCGTAGGGCGCTTTGATCAAATTGAAAATCGCTTAGTCGGCATCAAGAGCCGTGAGGTCTATGAAGCTCCTGCGGCGCATCTTTTGATCACTGCGCACAACGAACTCGAGAACCTGGTGATGGACCGCGAGTTCCTGCACTACAAAAAGCTGCTTTCTGAGAAATATGCGGAAATGGTGTATTATGGACTCTGGTTTTCGCCGCTCAAGCAGGCGTTGGATGCCTTTTTTGCCAACAACCAGAAACGGGTGACGGGCAAGATTCGGCTTAAACTGGATCGGGGGCATTGTACGCCGGTGGGGCGCCAGTCCAAATATTCTCTGTACTCTGAAAAGCTCGCGACCTATTCCAAGGGCGATGCTTTTGACCGCGATATGGCGGCGGGCTTTCTCAAACTTTGGGGCCTTCCGTATGAGGGCATGTCCCAGCGCTAGTGCGCTGTGACTATAAGCAATTCAAAACTTGACGTTTTGAATTAAAGGGAATTCAGAAATGAAAAAACTCTGGGGCGGGCGTTTTAAAAAAGAAGCCGATCAGCGATTAAAAGAGTTCAGCTATTCGTTTTTGGTGGATGGCAAACTTCTGAGGGCTGAGCTGCGCGTGAATCGGGCTTACGCCGAAATGCTGGCCCGCATCCGGTTAATCACACGCAAAGAATGCGATGCGCTGCTCAAAGCGCTTTCCTCCATTGAAAAGGCCTGGAAGCCCGGGGATGCCTGCCGTCTTCATCACACCGTAGAAGACGTGCATACCTTTTTACAGCAAGAGCTGGAACGGCGCGCGGGTGCGGTCGGAAAGAAAATTCATACGGCCCGCAGCCGCAACGATCTTGTGGTTACCTCGACACTTCTCTATCTGCGCGAGACGCTGGATGGGCTGAAAGAAAATGTCAGGGACATGCAGCGTGCCCTTGTGGGGTGCGCGGTGAGAGAGCCTCAAGTGGTGATTCCCGGGTTTACGCATTTACGCAAAGCCCAGCCCGTGCTTTTGGCGCATCATTTGCTGGCCTATGTGGAAATGTTTGAAGAGGATCTTGGCCGGCTTGGCGATGCCCGCCGTCGTATGAATGTGCTGCCGCTTGGTTCTGGTTCTATCGCTGGTTCGACACTGCCTGTCGATCGGGCCTTTTTGGCACGCAAGCTTGGTTTCGAAAAAGTTTCGCCTAACAGCATGGCGAGTGTGAGTGATCGTGCCTTTGCCGCTGAGATTCTCTCAGGGCTTGCGATTCTCTGGATGCATCTTTCCAGAATGGCCGAAGACTTTGTGCTGTGGAACTCTGAGCCCTTTTCTTTCGTGGAGTTAGATGATGCGTTTGCGACGGGGTCAAGTTTGATGCCGCAGAAAAAAAATCCGGATGTCTTTGAATTGGTGCGTGGGCGAAGCGGCGTCATCTTCGGGCATCTTATGGCGATTCTGACCATGCAAAAGGGGCTTCCCCTGTCTTATAACCGCGATCTTCAGGAAGACAAACCCGGGCTTTTTGATGCGCTGCGTAAAACACGTTTGGCGCTCGAAGTGCTTGAGGGAGCCCTCTCGACGTGTTCATTTAACCGTGAAGCCATGACCCGGGCGGTTCAAGATGATGGTTTGTATGCCACGGATGTGCTTGAGTATCTTGTGCGTAAGGGCACTCCGTTTGCCGAAGCCCATGAAACGGTCGGTAAGGTTGTTGGGCATGCTCTCCAGCAGGGGCGGGCTATGCGCCATTTGACTTTGGGGGCTTGGAAGAAATTTTCTGTGAAGTTTGAAGCGGATATCTTTGGGCTGTTTGATCCGCTCAAGTCGGTTTCTGCCAAAAAAACAGTGGGCAGCCCCAACCCGATGTTCGTGCGGCAGGAAATTCGGCGGTGGCAAAGTGTGCTTGGCAAGGCAAAAAGGAAGTAACGGATGCACGATTTTAAGTACAAGGGCAATGAACTTTATTGTGAAAAGGTGAAGGTCTCCGATATCGTGAAGCAAACCGGCACGCCGGTTTACATTTACAGCTATAAGACTTTCACCGACCACCTGAGCAAATTGCAAAAAGCCTTTCGAGCGGTTCAGCCGCTGATTTGTTACAGCATGAAAGCCAATTCCAGCCTGGCGATTCTAAAATCTCTTGTGGCCCGCGGGTCGGGTCTCGACATTGTTTCCGGCGGCGAGCTCTATCGCGCTAAAAAAGTAGGGTGTCCAGGAGAGAAAATTGTGTTTGCGGGCGTCGGTAAAACGGAAACCGAAATTGCCGATGCTCTGCGCTATGGCATTTTATTTTTCAATGTCGAATCATTGCCGGAACTCGAAAAGATTAATCAGGTCGCCGCCCGGCTTAAGAAAAAAGCGCGTGTTTCAATACGCATCAACCCGGCGGTTGATCCTCATACCCACCATCATATTTCGACAGGGAAAAAGGAAAGCAAATTTGGAATCGACATGGCGCTGGCGGAAACGATTTTCGCGGCCGCCCGTAAGTATCCGGCGATTTCTTTTTGCGCGATTCACTGCCATATTGGGTCGCAGATCGTCTCGGGGGGCCCCTTTGTCGAGGCTTTTGTCAAGGTGTTGAGCTTTGTGGATCACATTGAGAAAAAATACAGGGTGACGATGGAGTATCTCAATTTGGGTGGAGGGTTGGGGGCCGTGTACAAAAACGAAAATCCACAGACGGCGGATCAGTACGCGAAGAAAATACTCCCTCTCTTCAAAGGAAGAAAATTTAAGCTTGTTTTTGAACCGGGCCGCTTTATTTCGGCCAACGGCGGAATTCTCGTCAGTGAAGTTCTTTACGTCAAAAGAACTCAGGTGAAAAATTTTGCCATTGTGGATGCGGCTATGAATGATTTAATTCGCCCATCGCTTTACGAGGCATACCACGATATCTGGCCGCTTGCCAAGCATCGCCGCCGGCCGAAAGAGATTTATGACGTGGTAGGTCCGATCTGTGAGTCGGGCGATGTGCTTGCCCGTGAACGCTTGCTTGAGAAACTCGAGCCGCAAGAAAAAATTGCGGTGATGTCGGCTGGCGCTTATGGGTATGTGATGGCCTCCAACTACAACTCCCGGCCACGGATTCCTGAGGTGCTGGTGCGGGGCGGTCAGTTTGAAGTGGTGAAACCGCGTGAGACCGTTGCTCAGCTTGTGCAAGGCGAGACCCTTCCGGCCATTGCATCGAAATAATTTTAGTCATACCCGCATAGGCTGCCCGTGATTCACGTTTGCGCAAAGGTCAAACAGAGCCTCGTTTATTTGCAAACGTTTTGGGAGTGTGCCGCATGAGAAAATTTTTAAAATATAGTTTCGTGAGTGCTCTGATAGGGAGCGCGGTTGCTGGGGCTGCGATTGCTATTTTCCCGCTTCCGGGCGATATTCCTGTGCTGATGTATCACATGATTGATACGCCTGAGCGGGCGGCACTTGAAAAAAATGTGGTTAGCCGGCAGTCTTTCGAACGGCAAATGGGTTTTTTGGCTGCCTTTAAATACCACGTGCTTTCAATGTGGGAATACGAGGAGATTATGAGCGGGCGAAGGCAGCCGCGCGGCCGCGAGCTTTTGATCACTTTTGACGACGGCAATTATACGTTCGACAGTAACGCTTTTCCCATTCTTGCAAGACACCACCTGCCGGTGACGCTTTTCTTGATTAGCGGGCATTTGAGCGGCGGTATTTATGGCAGTATGCCGACTGAAGTGATTAAGCGCTTGGCCGAGCAGCCCTGGATCACTCTGGCGAGTCATAGCCGGTCGCATCCTTTGTTGTCTCAGCTGACGGAAGATCAAATGGACAGCGAACTTGCCGGATCCAAATCCGATCTGGAAAGTTTTTTTAATGTACCCATTCGTTATCTGGCGTATCCCAGCGGTGATTTTGATGGCCGCGTGATGGAGGCAGTTCAGCGGGCCGGATATGCCTTGGCATTCACAACCTCCGCCAAAAAACTTCGCGGATTGTCCGAAGGCCCTCTATCCCATACGCGGACGAAAATCAGCCGTACGGCGGACTTCCTGCCGGTGTTCTGGTTTAAAGTCTCAGGACTGTATGAGCGCGGCAAGGCACTGCTCAAGAATGCCAAAACACGTGGCATTACGCGATCTTGAATGAAGCCATAACTCTTTGAAAAAAAAGAGGTTAGAAGCATTTTGGCGCGTTGACAGACCTTTGCGTGCGTGCTAGCATACACAATCTTTTACTCATTAAGTCAGCGACCCGGTTTCCGGGTCGCTTTGCATTTAGCAGGGGCTCGTGACGTGCATTTTTAAGACCCTCTCATGACTAAAGAATCCACCCAACGATTAAAGCCGGAGCAGCGTCAGCGGTTGCTTGAACTTCTCAATAAGTTCAAGCAGGCAAAAATTTTGGTGGTCGGTGATTTCATTCTCGACCACTTTGTTTGGGGTAGCGTCGATCGTATTTCTCCCGAAGCTCCTGTTCCTGTGGTGAATGTCCAACGCGAATCCTACATGCCCGGCGGAACACTTAATGTCGCCAATAACATCCGCTGCTTGGGCGGCACGGTTTATCCGTGTGGGGTGGTAGGAAGAGATCTTGCAGGCCGGATGCTGGTCAAGACGATGCGACGCGAAGGAATTGAAATCGGCGGCATTACCTACGATCGTAAGCGGCCGACGTCGCTTAAAACGCGTATCATTGCCCATTCGCAGCAGGTCGTGCGTGTTGATCGCGAAAAAGTAGATCCCATTTCCCAAGACGATATGCGCGGCCTTCTTGTTTTTTTGAAAAAGAAAATTGCGGCAGCGGATGTTTTAATCATTGAGGATTATGGCAAAGGGGTTATTCAGCCTGAATTAGTGCGTGAGGCGGTCAAGGCCGCCCGGCGTCTCAAGAAGCCTGTTTTGGTAGATCCTAAAGAACATCACTTTGACTATTATCGCGGGGTGACGTCGTTGACTCCAAACCGCAAAGAGGCTTATGGCGCTTACCGGCGGCTGGTTCGCAACGCCACGGGCCGTGAGAGTCTTGAAACTGTGGGGTTCGGGCTGTTAAAAATTATCTCGAGCCAGTCACTGCTTGTGACACTGGGTGAAGATGGCATGGCTCTCTTTGAGAAGGGCAGACGCATGCATTTGATTCCGACTGCCGCGCAGGAGGTGTTTGATGTTTCGGGTGCGGGCGATACGGTGATTGCCGTCTTCGCGATGTCGCTGGCTGCGGGTGCAAAGCTGCTGGAGGCTGCGTTGATCGCCAATCTCGCTGCGGGGATTGTCGTCGGAAAACTGGGGACAGCGACGACGACCCGCGAAGAACTGTCAGTGGCTCTTCGGAAGGGCTGAGGATTTTCCATGCGTATGGTGGGCGTTATTCCCGCGAGGCTGGGGTCGACGCGTTTTCCTGAAAAAGTGTTACGACTGATTCAGGGGCGGCCCATGATCGAGCATGTGTGGAAACGGGCCACTCAGGCGAAGAATCTGGCGGAGGTGCTGATCGCCTGTGATGATATTCGCGTGTTTGAAACCGCCAGTGGTTTTGGCGCTAGGGCAGTCATGACAAAATCAGATCACCCTAACGGGACCTCGCGTATTGCGGAGGTGGCCGAGAGCGTTGCGGCTGATCTTTTTGTCAACATTCAGGGGGATGAACCTTTGATGAATCCGGCGAATATTGACCGCGTGACTGAGCCGTTTGTCCGAGAGCCGGCTTTGCAGGTGTCGACCGCGGCTGTGCGCCGTCATGATCGCGAAGGCTATCTGAATCCGAACGTGGTCAAGGTTGTGTGTGATGAGAAAAACAAGGCGTTGTATTTTTCGAGATCCCCGCTGCCTTATTTTCGTGACGGGGGCCCGATCTCCTACCTGAAACATCTTGGTTTATATGCTTACCGGCGTCGGTTTTTGTTGGAATTTGTGTGTTGGCCCGTGGGAGAACTTGAAAACATGGAAAAACTCGAGCAGTTAAGAATACTGGAGCGTGGTATTCAAATTCGTGTGGTGGAAACCGACAGTGATTCGCCCGGCGTAGATACGCCTGACGATCTGGCCGTTGTCGAACAACTTATTTTGCGGGAAGGAGCCTTTTGATATGCCCAAATACATTTTTGTGACCGGCGGAGTCGTTTCATCGCTCGGAAAAGGAATCGCCTCTGCATCCATCGGACGTATTTTGGAAGCGAAGGGTTTGAAAGTCACCATTCAGAAATTGGATCCTTATATCAACGTCGACCCGGGAACGATGAGTCCTTATCAGCATGGCGAGGTTTACGTGACGGAGGATGGTGCGGAAACCGATCTGGATCTTGGTCACTATGAGCGTTTTACCAACGGAACCATTGAACGAGCCAATAACATTACGACGGGTCAAATTTATTACGAAGTGATTTCCAAAGAACGTAAGGGCGAATTCCTCGGGGCAACGGTTCAGGTGGTGCCGCATATCACCGATGCGATCAAGGCGCGCATACGCGAAGTGACGCGCGGTAAACGTTGTGATGTTGTGATTTCAGAAATCGGAGGAACGGTAGGCGATATTGAGTCCCTTCCTTTTCTGGAGGCTGCTCGTCAGTTTCGCCATGAGGTGGGCCGCGAAAATTGCATTTTTGTTCATTTGACGCTCGTGCCCTACATTCGCGCTGCGGGTGAACTCAAGACGAAGCCCACACAACACAGTGTCGGCACCCTGCGCGAGATCGGTATTCAACCAGATATTCTCGTCTGTCGTACCGAAAAACGGTTGTCACGAAAAATGAAAGAGAAGATTTCTCTTTTTTGCAACGTGGAAGAGCCGGCGGTGATTGAGGCGCGAGATGTTCGCACGATTTACGAGGTGCCGCTCATGTTTAAACAGCAGGGACTGGATGCCGTTGTGTGCCGCTACCTGCGCATTGAATACAAATCGGGCAGCCTTCACGATTGGGAAAAAAATGTTGTACAAAAAGCGCTTCATCCCAAGCATACGATTAAGATTGCGGTGGTGGGGAAATACACGGAACTGCTTGATGCGTATAAATCCATTTATGAGGCGCTGCGCCACGGCGGCATAGCCAGTGATACGGAAATTGTCATCAAACGGATTAACTCGGAAAAGTTCAAGCGAAAATCACTCGAAAGTGCCCTCAAGGGAATTTCGGGCGTGCTAGTGCCCGGAGGGTTTGGCAACCGGGGCGTTGAAGGCAAGATCATGACCATTCAGTATGTGCGTGAAAATAATATTCCCTTTTTTGGGATATGCCTGGGAATGCAGTGTGCCACCATTGAGTTTGCCCGCAACGTGCTGGGCTGGAAAACAGCCCACTCCACCGAGTTTAATAAAAAAACCGCGCATCCGGTGATCAGTTTGTTGGAAGAACAGGAGAAGGTTGAGAATCTGGGCGGCACCATGCGATTGGGAGCCTATGCCTGTGTCGTCAAGAAAGACAGTCGCGCGTACGAAGCGTATCAGACAGATGAAATCATGGAGCGGCACCGGCACCGCTACGAGTTCAACAATAAATACCGCGAAGACTTTCGAAAAAAAGGCCTCAAGATATCAGGCGTTTCTCCCAACGGGAAATTGGTTGAAATGGTTGAAT